>JAUWTR010000393.1 GCA_030614645.1 Candidatus Aminicenantota bacterium | reverse complement strand
ATTATGCTTAATATCCCGAGAATATATTCGAAAAGATTAGTTATCAAGTGGATCCCAATCCCGGAAATAATCGCCAACTGAGGCTGAAAGTTCATCAACTTGAAAGTTAATACCCAAGCTGATTCCCAAGTGCCAAATCCTCCAATTCCCTTTATGGGCAGAATTGATGTTAGTTCCGCCCCTGTAATTCCTAAAATTGTTTTAAAAAAGTTTAGATCAGGCAAGTTAAATCCGTGACTGGAGAGTATAGAATAAAGAAGGAAATAGAGAGCCCCATATTTTGTCAGTCGTAGAGCTAAAGAGATAGAAAAAACCGGCCAGTATATGCGCCTTTTTTTAGTAGCTGAAAGTTCCTCTATGGTTTTTTCTATACTTTTTTTACTTTTGACAGCCCAGATTTTTTTATCGACTCTAAAGAGCTTTAAAGAATAGATGTACAATTTTAAAAAATGTTTAGCTAGGGGGATTAACAGCCACAGTGCAAGGAATATTGTCAGAAAAAAAAAGATAGAAATTATGAGGAATAATGTGCTGGAAACTGCTGATGAACCGAGTCCTATAATAAATATTGAAAAAATCAGAAAAGGGCTTAAAGTAAAAAAGTCAAAGATTACGGCCAGGACAAATGAAGATGCTGCTGTTTCAAATGGAAATTTCATTCTACGGTTGATCCCATATATATAAGAAAGAGAGCCAAGCCGGGCCGGGAAAAGATCGACAAATAGATTCCGAATGAATGTGACTAGAAGAATATTTTTCCAGCTTATGGGATGTGGTTTCAGCAGCAATTTGTATCGCCAGGCACGCAGGCCTGAGGAAATGAGAGCTATGATCATTAAAGCCAGGAGTGCTGGGTAATGGATGTTTTTTAAAGTATTGGGGAGGTCACCGGTTTCAATTTTTGATAATAAGAGCCAGATGAGAAAAATCGAGATAAGAATTGATAAGATGTATAAAAAGATCTTTTTCTTTAACATTTCAGGTTTAATTAATGCAATTTGTACTTTTTAACCAACTATTATATCATATTTGATAAGTATCCTTATAATTGTAAAGAATAAAATATGTTTAAATCAGACGAATTAGATAGAATCATTGATAATGCTCTCAGAGAGGATATGCCTGAAGGGGATATAACTTCCGAAAACGTAGTTTCTCAGGATTCTACATCTAAAGCAGTAATCACAGGCAAAGAAGAGGGAATTCTGGCCGGAATAGAGGTAGCGGAAAAAGTATTTAAAAAGATCGATCCTGAAATCAGGATAAAGAAATATTTTAGAGATGGGCAGGGAATAAAAAAAGGAGAAAAATTGGCAGTACTGCAGGGTAGCTCAATTTCCTTGTTAAAAGGGGAGAGAACAGCATTGAATTTTCTCCAAAGGATGTCAGGGATAGCTACTCTTACACGAAGGTTTGTAAATGGTCTAAGGGGAAGTTCTGCCAAACTCCTTGATACTCGTAAAACAACTCCAGGTCTCAGGATCTTAGAAAAATATGCTGTAAAAACAGGAGGAGGAGAGAATCACCGCTTTAGCCTGTCAGATATGGTTATGCTTAAAGATAATCATCTACGTTTGGTGGGTGACATCCGGACAGCTGTGGAAAGAGCCCGAGCCAATATAAGACCGGGAATTAAGATAGAAGTCGAGACTTCAAATCTAAAAGAAGTTAAAGAAGCAATAAACAGCGGGGCTGATATGGTTATGTTGGATAATATGTCGCTAAATAAGATGAGAGAAGTAGTAGAATGGGTGAATGGAAGGGTTCCCTTAGAGGTTTCCGGAAAAGTTGATCTGGACAACATAAAAGATATTGCTTTATTAGGAGTGGATTATGTGTCTGTCGGTAGCCTGACCCATTCTTTTAAATCTCTGGATATAAGCATGAATTTTTTTTAGGGAATTAACCTGGATTATTCATAAAAAATGTCGATTACAAATATAAATTACAACAAAAATAAAATTGTCAATTGTTATGTCTTAGGAATAATTATAAAATGTTAATTTGAAAAGATGTATCATACATATCGATATTTTTTATGAATAGTTAAGGTTATTAATGGTTAATAAAGATTTAATTGAAACAGAAGTCCTTATAATCGGTTGCGGAATAGCAGGCACTAGTACTGCAATGGAAGCTGCTAAAAGGGGACTAAAAGTTACTGTTATCACAAAACATTCTAAACTGGAAGAGTCAAACACTTATTATGCTCAAGGAGGCATAGTATCCTTGGGTAAGGATGACAGACCTGAGCTTCTTAAAAAAGACATGCTTGAAACCGGTGATAATATCTATAATCCAGAAGCGGTTGAGATTTTGGCTCTAGAAGGGGAAATAAGTGTGGATGAGAGTTTGATAAAGGAACTAAAGATTCCTTTTACTAGAACTTCTCCTGAAAGCCTGGATTATGCCCAGGAAGCTGCCCATTCACGCCGGAGGATCTTGCATGTAAAGGACACGACAGGAAAAACTATAGAAGATAAGTTTATCGCCAAATTAAAATCATT
>JAUWTR010000143.1 GCA_030614645.1 Candidatus Aminicenantota bacterium | reverse complement strand
CCCACAAGCTTATTATTATCTATATTGCTGCTTTGCTTGCCCTTTCCGGAAACGGCATAGCCGGAGAAAAAGACCAGGCAGCAGAAAAATTTGAACTGACCATTGACAACATTATGGAAGGCTCAGCACTAACCGGCACGCCTCCATCCGGGATCATGTGGTCCCAGGATGGAAAACAACTTTATTTCATATGGAAAAAACCGGAAGCTGAAAAAGCTGAACTCTATGTTTTAAACATTCCAAGCAAAACTCCAAAAAAAATCGACCCAGACCAGCTTTTAAAAAACCCTCCCCTTCCGCCCCGCTCAAGCTTCTCCTTTCGTTCAAGATCCGGGATGTCAGGCCTAAGTATCAAATACAATAAAAATAGAACCAAAGCCCTTATTAGCAGAAACGGTGATATTTTTGTTATGTCTATTCCTTCCGGAAAGATCAAAAGGCTTACATTTACGGATGACCGAGAATCAAATGCAAACTTTGCTTTTGATCAGAATAAGATCTTCTTTGCATCCCAGGACAACCTCTATCTCCTATCTATTAAAGATTTCAGCCTGAGGCAGATGACCTCATTTACCCGGAAATCTCCCCCTCCCCAAAAAAAACCGGATGAAATCGCCAAGTGGTTTCTGGACCAGCAGAAAGAACTATTTCAGCAATTTAATAAAAAACAAAACAGAATGGAACAGAAAATGTCCTTTCCCGGCCTAGATGATGTTAAAAAAAGAAAACCTTTCCATTTGAAAGAAGGGCAAAATGTTACCCAGCTTGAACTTTCCCCATGTGAAAAATATGTCCTTTTTCAGCTCTCAGAACGCAGCCCGGAAACAAAAAGCACGGTAGTGCCTAATTATGTGACAAAATCCGGATATACAGAAGACATTACCGCCCATCCCAAGGCCGCTTATTCCTCCAGCACCAGAAAAAGCGGTATCATGGATACTATTACCGGAAAAATCACCTGGGTGGATTTCAATCAGGGGAAAAAACAGATATATGCTGCCGGGACCTATTGGTCTCCTGACGGAAAATATTGCTCTTTAGCCGCCCGTTCGGCAGATAGAAATGACGCCTGGCTTTTTCTTCTGGATATCAAGACCGGAAAAACCTCAATTATAGAACATATATATGATGAAGCCTGGATAGGACGGTTCGGACTTACAAACATCACCTGGTGGCCAAACAACAAATGGATCTCTTATATTTCAGAAAAAAACGGCTACGCCCATCTATACAAGGCTTCTCCGGATGGCAAAGAAATAAAACAACTCACTAGGGGAAAATATGAAATATCCCAGGCCAACCTTTCAGAAGACGGCAAGACCTGGTATTTAACATCCAATGAAGAACATCCCGGAGAACGGCATTTTTATTCCATGCCGGCAAACGGAGGGAAAAAGACAAAAATCACTTCTATGAAAGGGCATAATAATGCAACCATGTCTCCTGATGAAAAAAATCTTGCCATTCTGTATTCATCTACAAGCCATCCCGCCGAATTATATATCCAGCCCAACAAAGCCGGTGCCAAAGCGGAACAGATCACCCTTTCCAGTACTAATAATTTCCGCTCCTATCCCTGGTACAAACCGGAAGTAATCACCTATAGGGCCCGGGCCGGAGTAGATGTTTACGCCCGCTTATATAAACCAAAAAAGTGGCACCCGCAGCACCCGGCAGTTATTTTTATCCATGGAGCCGGATATCTGCAGAATGCCCACAAAGGATGGAGCGGCTACTCCCGTGAATACATGTTCCATAATTTTCTTTTGGAGCAGGGTTATCTTGTGCTGGATGCAGACTACCGCGGAAGCGCCGGATACGGCCGCAACTGCCGTACTGGGATCTACCGCCACATGGGAGGAAAAGACCTGGACGATGTTGTAGATGGAGCCAAATATCTGATCAAAGAACACGGAGTCGACCCAGAAAGAATCGGGACCTATGGGGGCAGCTACGGAGGCTTCCTCACCTTTATGGCAATGTTTACCACGCCCGATGTTTTCGCGGCAGGAGCGGCCCTGAGGCCGGTCACAGACTGGGCTCATTATCATAACAGTTATACCGCTGATATTCTAAACCTTCCCCACAAAGATACAGAAGCCTACAAGAAAAGCTCCCCTATCTATTTTGCAGAGGGGCTCAAAGGCGCCCTCCTTATCTGCCACGGTATGGTAGATACAAACGTGCATTTCCAGGACACTGTTCGCCTGGTCCAGAGACTAATAGAGCTAAGAAAGGAAAACTGGGAATGCGCTATCTATCCGGCTGAAGGCCATAGTTTCCGCAACCCTTCTTCCTGGGCGGATGAATATAAAAGAATATTCAAATTGTTTGAAAATAATTTGAAATAAAAGATTATTTTAATATAATAGACACAATCTTATGGGAAACGCACTTAAAATAACCGGCCTCTTTAAGTCCTTTAAATCCGAATTTCTGCGCAAGAATATTGAAATCCTCAAAGGTATTTCACTCTCTGTAGAAGAAGGTGAGATCTTCGGGTATCTCGGCCCCAACGGCGCTGGAAAAACCACCACGCTTAAATGCATTCTGGGGCTTATTTTCCCGGATAAAGGAGAAATAGAGATCCTGGGGCTGCCTTATCTCTCGCTAAAAGCAAAAGCCAGGATCGGATTCCTTCCGGAAAATCCCTATTTTTATGATTATCTTACAGCTTCTGAATTCCTCCGTTTCTACTGTCAATTACATCAGATAAAAAAAGCGGATATTGAAGAAAAAACATCCACGCTTCTCAGCCTGGTCGGCCTGGAAAAATCGTCCAGCCTGCAACTAAGAAAATTCTCCAAAGGCATGCTGCAGCGCATCGGCCTCGCCCAAGCGCTCCTCAACGAACCTGAGCTGGTACTACTGGATGAACCCCTGGGTGGACTTGACCCTCTAGGGAGAAAAGAAATCCGTGATATTATTGTTAGGCTTAAGGAAGAAGGGAAAACTGTATTCCTCTCATCCCATATTCTGCAGGACATTGAAATGGTCTGCGACCGGGTGGCTATAATTGTCAGCGGACAAATAATAAACCAAGGAAGGCTCCATGACCTTATTTCCCAAAAAATACTATTCACAGAAACCACGATCTCCGGAATAAAAGAAGAAGAGCTGAAAAAGTACGGAGAATGTGTGTCATCCTATGGAGGAAGGACTCTGATAAAAATCACAGATGAAAAAAAGGTTGAAAAGATCCTGGAACTTGTTCATACAAAAAAAGCCAAAATCCATTCTCTGGTTCCCAGGACCGAAAGCCTGGAGGATCTATTCGTGGGAACAGTGAAGCAAGAATGAAAATAACGGCTATTGCCCTTAATACATTCAAGGAAGCTATCCGTGACAGGATACTCTACTTGCTGCTCTTTTTTGCGGTTGTAAGCCTTATATTTTCCCGCCTGCTAGCTATTCTTGCTGTAGGGGACAGGGTAAAGATCATAATGGATGTAGGCCTGGCTTCTCTATCTCTCTTCGGGGCGCTAATGGCAATTTTAATGGGCACAAGCCTCGTCTTTAAGGAAATCGACAAAAAAACCATCTATACTCTGCTGTCAAAACCGATACACCGTTATCAATTTCTGTTGGGAAAATTTTTCGGGCTTATTCTGACTCTGCTGGTCATGCTTTTTTTCATGAGCCTGATCTTTATTGTTATTGTCCTTCTTCACTCCGGCCGCATAGAATGGGGTATGTTTGCTGCCCTGGCATTTATTTTCCTGGAACTCTGCCTTATAACCGCAGTGGCCATGTTTTTCTCCTGTATCTCCTCTCCCATTTTAAGTTCGGTATTCTCTTTATCCTTCTATCTTATCGGACATCTTTCCTGGGGCCTTGAAACACTAATAAATAAGATAAAGCCTGGATTTGGAAAAACTATAGTTCAAGTTTTATATACTCTTATCCCTGATCTTGAAAATTTTAATTTTAAAACAGAGATCGTCCACCACCTGCCTGTGCCACCGCAGGTGTTTCTTTATGCAACAATTTACGGGATCATGTATACCCTCTTTGTCCTGACAGCTGCCATGCTGGTTTTCCGAAAAAGAGATTTTGTCTGATATCAATGAAAAAGAAATTTCTCATTATCCTCCTTATTTTAAGCTGTGCCACTTTTATGGGATTAAAAATAAAACTTGATAACATTCCCCGCAAAACTGTTCCAGGGTCGTCTTTTATTTATATCCCTTCGGGAAAATTTTTAAAGTATGCCACCTTCGGCTATTCATCTTTAATGGCAGACCTGATCTACGTCTGGTCGATCCAGTACTTTAGCGACCAAAAAATACCCAACCGCTTTGACTATCTTGACCATGTTTTTTCCATCATCGCCGAGCTTGATCCCCGCTATTTCGATCCCTACCAGATAGGAGCCATCTTTGCAGTCTATGACGCCAGGGATTTTGAAACCTGCGAAAAGATCCTAAACCGGGGCCTTGAAAAAAATCCGGGCGAATGGATCTTTCCCTTTCAGGCCGGCCATTACGCCCAGATGTTATTAAAGGATTACAAAATAGCCCAAAAATATTTTAAAAAAACCATGGAGATCGAAGGGTCCCCGGCCATGGCTAAGCGCCTGTACGCTAATGCCGCCTTTGAACAGACAGATTATAAAACCGCTATGAGAAACTGGGTGGAAGTATACCAAATGGCGGAAGCCGAAAGTGATGAACGGGTGAGAAAAATTGCAGCCAATCACATCTACCGGACCCAAGCAAGTATTGACATAGAATCAATAAATGAAGGGCTTAATAAATACAAAGAACAATTCGGGCATTATCCTGAAGAACTCAGTAAACTGGCAGCATCAGGATTCCTTGCAGAAATTCCCAGGGACCTGGATGGGAATGAGTATAAATATGACCCGGAAACAGGAGAGGTGAAATCGGAGCTATGGTGGAAAAGATAATCATTATTGCTTTTGGAATGGCCTGGGGAAGCTTTCTCAATGTCGTCATCTACCGAATCCCCCGGAAAATGAGCCTTGTCAGCCCTCCTTCTTCCTGCCCTCAGTGTGGAAAGAGAATAAAGTTTTATCATAACATTCCCGTGGTCTCTTACTTATTACTCTGGGGAAAATGCCGTTCTTGTAGAGCTAAGATCCCCTTTTCTTATCTTTTGGTCGAAATATTGACTCCGGTTAGTTTTATTCTGCTTTACAGCCGGTATGGGCTGCAAGTGCATTTTTTTGTTTCCTGCCTATTTGCCACTGCCCTTATTATGCTGGGTTTTATCGATTTTGATCATCAGATCCTGCCGGATGTTTTAACTTTCCCGGGTATCTCCCTGGCCCTGGGGTATTCTATATTCCGCAGCGATCTGACTTTATTACAGTCCGTAATTGGCGCTGCTGCCGGCGCAGGTGTACTGCTTTTTATCTATGGAGCTTATTATCTAGTGCGCAAGAAAGAAGGCCTGGGCATGGGAGATGTGACTATGATGGTGATGGTCGGTGCTTTTCTGGGGTGGCGTCAGGCATTCTTTACCCTGATAATCGCCTCTTTTGGGGGAGCATT
>JAUWTR010000071.1 GCA_030614645.1 Candidatus Aminicenantota bacterium | reverse complement strand
GAAGATGAAAAAATTTGAATCTGTCCCTCCAGATGAAATGGCCATTTCTACCAGGATTATGACAAAAAAAGCATGCAAAAGGATTCTAAAGGCGGCCTTTGAATATGCCCGCAAATATAAACGGAAATCTGTGACCATAGTAGAAAAACCCAATGTTCTCCGGGAAACAGGCGGGCTTATTCTGGATATCGCCCGGAAAATGGCGGGAGGATATCTTGATATTGAATTCTGGGAAACCAATGTTGATGCCATGGCTATGTGGCTTATTAAAAACCCGCAGGATTATTCCGTGCTGGTGGCGGAAAATCTTTTTGGAGATATAATATCCGACCTTGCCGCCCAACTGGTAGGAGGCTTGGGATTTGCTTGCAGTGGGAATATCGGGGACGATTATGCAGTGTTTGAACCCACGCATGGATCTGCACCTAAATATACCGGCATGTATAAAGTCAATCCTATTGCCATGCTTCTGGCGACCAAGATGATGATGGAATGGTTAGGGGAAGCGGAGGATGCCGAGCGTCTGGAAAACGCAATAGCAGAAGTGATAAGGGAAGGAAAAGTCAGAACATATGATTTAGGAGGCAGCTCCTCGACTCTGGATATGGCTCATGCTGTGGCATCTAAGCTGTAGAGTGCTTTTTTTGTATTAATAGAGTTTTTTAGCCTTGAAGAGGAAACTATGGGATATACGATAATTGAGAAGATAATCCGTGGTCATACAGATGAGGAAGTCCGGACTGGAGAGATCGTATGGATGGATCTGGACGTAAGGTCTGCCCGGGATTTTGGCGGCCCCAATGTAGTTAAAAATTTTTACCGGGAATTCGGTGATACTCCTGTTAGTGACCGGAGCAAAACTTTCTTCACTTTTGACCTATGTGTCCCGGCCTGCACATTACAATATGCGGATAACCAACAGGTCTGCCGGGATTTTGCTCGTGGGAGAGGCATCAAAGTTTTTGATGTTGATGAGGGGATAGGCTCCCATGTTCTTATTGAGCGAGGACTGGCTGCTGCTGGAAGTACGGTTGTCGGTACTGACAGCCATATGAACATTTTAGGAGCTGTCGGCTGTTTCGGCCAGGGGATGGGTGATGTTGATATCACTTTTGCTTTTAAAACAGGAAAGACCTGGTTTCAGGTACCTGAATCCCTTAAAGTTTTTGTCCGGGGAGAGCCGTCTTCTGGGCTTTCAGCTAAAGACCTCACTTTATCCATTGTAAAACAGCTTGGAACTAAAAAAGCGGCCTTAAAGAGTGTTGAATTTTATGGTGCGGCAGTCCGAAATCTCTCTATTTCGGGCCGGATAACCCTCTGCAGTATGGTCACTGAGATGGCAGGGATCACAGGTTTTATTCCTGAGTTTAAAGACTCGGTCGCAAGCGAGATAAAAAGCTTAAGCGGTGAGGAGTTTAACCATCCGCATGCTGATAAGGATGCAGTTTATTCTGATAACATAACGATCGATATAGATGGATTAGGCCCTCAGGTGGCAGCGCCTTTCCTGCCTACAAATGTAAAAAATGTTGGAGATCTGGGGCGGGTAAAGATCGACTCTGGTTTTATCGGGAGTTGTACAAATGGCCGGTTTGAAGATCTTAAAGCTGCTGCCCGGATTTTGAAGGGGAAAAAAGTAAAAGAGGGAGTAATGTTAAAGATCGTTCCTGCGACCCGGAAAGTCTATAAACAGCTTTTAGAGGAGGGGATCCTGAAAGATCTTTTTGAAAGCGGTGCGATTATCAGCAATGCCGGCTGCGGAGGGTGTGCCCAGGGCCATATCGGGCTTACTGGAAAGGGAGAAGTGCAGATAAGTACCGGAAACCGCAATTTTGAGGGCAAGCAGGGAAAAGGGCAAAATTATCTGGCAAGTCCTGAAGTCGTAGCTGCTTCTTGTATTCTGGGGCACATAGCCGGCCCGGAGGATATTTAACATGAAAAGTCCGATCTTAATGGGGAAAATATGGGTCCTTTTGGGGGAAAAAGGGCGATTGATCGAAGATATTGATACAGATCAGATATTTCATAATGCTTTCCTGCATATCACAGAGCTTAGGCAAATGGGACAATATGCGTTGGGTAATCTTGGGGGTTGGAAAGATTTCCCTGGCAAAACAGGGCCGGGGGATATCATTATTGCCGGCCGGAATTTTGGAGCCGGCTCATCCCGCCAGCAGGCGGTTGATTGTTTTAAGTCTCTGCAAACCGGGATAATCATTGCTCCTTCTTTTGGAGCCATTTATTTCCGTAATGCAGTAAATTCAGGATTTCCGGTGATGAAGTGCTCAAAACTAGTGGATTTGATTGCCAGCGGATTGCTGAAAACAGGTGATGAGATCAGAGTGAATATCCGGACTGGAGAGGGTCAGAATCTTTATAGGAAGGAGGCCTTATTTCTTGAGCCTATGAATGAGGTACAGTATAATCTGTGGGAAGTGGGGGGATTGTTTTCCTACGCAAAAAAAATGAAACAGGATTAAGCCGCATGCTTATATTGGGGATTGATGCAAATTCTTTTGCAGGTTCTGTTGCCCTTCTGGAGAACAGCAAGCTTCTGGCTGAAGTAAATATGGATTCTTTCTTGACCCATTCTGAGAGGCTGCTACCTTCAGTTGATCTTGTTCTTGGGACAAAGAAATTAAAAATTAGAGATATAGACGGGTTTGCCCTGGCAGTTGGGCCAGGATCTTTTACTGGAATCCGGATTGGAATGAGTACGGTTAAATCATTAGCACTTGCTGCTGAGAAGCCGGTAGCGCCGGTTTCAAATCTTGCGGCTTTGGCCTATAAACTGAGGCAGCCGCAGGGACGGCTGCTCTGCCCTCTGCTGGATGCAAGAAAGAGCGAGGTTTATGGCGGGCTTTTTAAATTTGACGGGAAAAAGTTGGTAGAGGTAATTGCTCAGGGTGTATATTTTCCTGATAGTTTTTTTTCAAAGCTTCCTGATAATCGGGTCATTCATTTTATCGGCACAGGAGTTGAGAAATATAAGAAAAAGATCTTCCAATATTTCAAGGACAAAGCGAGGTTTCCTTTACGCTCTTTTTTTATAGCTTATGAAGTCGGATTACTGGGATATGAACATCTGAAAACCGGGGGGGGGAAAGATTTTCGGGAACTTGAGCCGCTCTACTTTCGCAAATCTCAGGCGGAGGAAAAATATCATAAAGGCTGAGCTTCCTCAAACATCATTTTTTTTACGACTTATGGAGGAGCGGGACCTGCCCTTTGTTATAAAGATAGAAAGACTATCTTTTTCTCATCCCTGGCTGGAATCGACATTTAAGGGAGAGATAAATAATCGGGGGATATCGTTTCCTTTTGTAGTTGTGCATAGGCAACAGGATAAAATAATCGGCTATATTATATTCTGGTTAATGGGAGAAAAAGCCCAGATAAGTAATTTTGCTATTCATCCTGATTTCAGAAGACTGGGAGTAGGAGAAAAAGTATTAACCCGGATTACAGCTCAGATAAAGAAATATGAAGCAAAATCAGTTATTTTGGAAGTTAGGCCATCCAATTTTGCAGCCCGGCGGTTATATAGAAAATACGGATTTAAATCTTTAGGGATGCGCAAGGCTTATTACCGGGATCCGGAAGAAGATGCCCTTGTTATGGTTAAATATTTTAGTCCCTCTTAACAGAATTTTCCACCTCTGTATTCCATCTTACAAGTATATCCACTCGATGAGAAATCCGCACCCTTTCCTAAACTACTACAACCAACTGAGGCTGGATAATTATTATTTTTTCTGGCCGTAATAGGCTTTTGGGCCGTGTTTGCGCTGATAATGTTTGTTTAAAAGATAGTCCGGAAAATTATTACATTCCGGATTTAAACAAAGCGTTCCCCATGCCATCTTTGCAACCTTTTCTAGGATCAGGCTGTTTTTAACTGCGGCATCCGGGCTTTTTCCCCAGGAAAAAGAAGAGTGGCCGGCCACCAAAACACCCGGCATCTCTAAAGGATTAAGCCTGGCAAAACGTTCTATAATCACTTTGCCGGTGTTTTTTTCATAGTCCTTTTCCACTTCTTTTTTTTTCATCATCCGGGTAAGGGGGATGTCCCCCTTAAATAGGTCTGCATGGGTTGTTCCCAAGCAGGGGATTTCCCTGTAAGCCTGGGCAAACATGGTCGCAAATTCGCTGTGAGTATGGGTTGCTCCCGAAATCTCTCTAAATGCTTTATAGAGTTCCAGGTGAGTAGGGGTGTCTGAGGAAGGTTGAAGCTTTCCTTCGACCACTTTTCCGGACAGATCGACTATAACAATATCTTCCGGTTTCATGGCTTCATAAGACGTACCACTTGGTGTGATAGCGACCAGTCCTTTTTTGCGGTTTAGACCGCTGACATTTCCCCAAGTCAATGTCACCAGATCATATTTTACCAGGTCTAAATTAGCTTTCCATACTTTTTCTTTTAAGTCAGTCAGCATTTTTTATCCTATGATCAAGGGCGAAAAGTAGATCATGACCAGCGCGATAATCACCAGGATGATAACGGAGAGAACAACGTCTTTCTTGTTCCAACTTGCACGTGAGGCCTGCTTATCTTCAAGCACTGTTGTTGCGTAAGTCAGCCCTTTAAGCTTTTCATATGAGGGTGGTTTAGTAAAGATGCTTACAGTTATCATCATGGCAATACATACCAGAAATAGATAGACACAGAAGTAGAGAAAATTCACATCTGCGAAAGTGTATAGCCAGCCGGATAAAACTTCCTTGTTAAGTTCTGCGACCAGCCGTAGCATACCGATCACAAAACCTCCGAAAAGGGCAGTGACAGCTCCTGCGGAATTGATCCTTTTCCAGAATAGTCCCAGCAGGAAAACTGCGGCAATGGGAGGTGCAATGTAAGCTTGAACGCTCTGTAAGTAATGATACAGTTCTCCGGAAATATATTTCATAAACGGGATCCAGAGAACCCCGCAGACAACTACAACTCCGGTTGCTATCCTTCCGACTGAAACCAGAGATTTTTCCGATGACTTGGGCTTGAGTTTTTTATAGATATCCATAGTAAAAAGGGTGGAACATGAGTTAAAAACCGCAGCCAGAGAGCTCATAAGTGCCGCCAGTAAACCTCCGGCTACCAAGCCTCTTAAACCTACTGGTAATAACGCTCTCACCATCGCCGGGAAAGCCTGGTCAGAGGAGGGAAGGTTAAGCTGGCCGGTTTGGACTAGAGCATAAGCGATCACTCCGGGAATGATAAAAATAAAGAAGGGGAGGAGTTTCAGGTAGGAAGCAAAGATAGAACCGCGTCTTGCCTGGGCTTCATTTTTAGCTGCTAAAGCCCGTTGGACGATATATTGGTCGGTACACCAGTACCAGATGCCTACTATGGGAGGAGCCAATACCATTCCCAACCAGGGGAAATCCGGATGGTCCAGGGGTAAAAACAGGTTTAGATGCTGACTTCCGGCAACTGCAACTAAGTTTCCCCAGCCCCCTATTTTGATCAATCCTATGACAGTTACAGTAACTGAACCGATTATCAGCACTATTGCCTGCAGGCTTTCGGTATAGACGACAGCTCGCAGTCCGCCTAAAACTGTGTAAATTCCCGTAAGTATTACAATGATCAATGCCCCGGTCCAGAATTTAATGCCCATAAGGGCTTGAAATACAACTGCACCTGCATACACGGTCACGGATACTTTTGTCAGCACATATGCGATCAAAGAGATCACTGATAAAAACCAGCGGGCTGTAGGGGAATAGCGCTTTTCCAGAAATTCTGGCATGGTAAAAACTTTGGTGCGCATATAAAAGGGGACAAAAACCCACCCCAAAAGCAGCACGCACCAGGAATGCAGTTCGTAATGCCCCATAGCAACTCCGCTTTTTGCTGCTGTCCCGGCCAGCCCAACTATGTGTTCTGAACCTATATTAGAGGCAAAAATAGAAGCTCCGATAACAAACCAGCCGATGTGCCTACCGGCGAGGAAGTAGTCGGTAGGAGAATTCTGTTTCTGCCTGATAACCCATATGGCGATGCCGAATAATAGAGAAAAATAAAGTGCAATGACGATCCAGTCAAGCAGTTCCAATCCATGCATAGGTGCCTTCCTTTTTTCTTGTTATTTATTCCATATATTTACTACTATCGCCATAAATATGTCAAATAAACAATTTAGAGTACCGCTGACCTGCTACCCTGACCTGAATTGTTCATGAGTTTTTTTATAAATAGTTCGTGGCTTTCTCTCTCATTACAATAAAGGAGATGCTTGCTCAGTTCAGCAATACTATATATTTCCATATAGAATTGTTATAATGCGGGTTTTTTATTTAAGGCTAAGATACAGGAAATAATTTTACCGGCAAGAGAATGAGTAAATAGTGGATACGATGTGGTAGGCGGCAGTTCTGCAATTTCAAGAAGGATCGGAGAAAGAATTAGAGAGGGGGTAAGGTGATAGGAGAGCTAAAACATTCAATACTTAACTTTTACCAGACACAGCCCTTTTGACGGAGCGGTAGGGGCTGAGAGAGACCGTTTTTTTTGTTTAAAAAGCTTATCAATATCTTTAGGCTCCAGCTTGCCTTTTCCGATTTCTAAGAGGGTGCCGACCAAGGTCCTTACCATATATTTAAGGAATCCTGTAGCTTCTACCGTATAAATAATCTCCTCACCTTTCTTTCTTATCTCAGAACGAAAGACATTTCTTACCGGATGAAGCAGCCGGTTGGAGGAAAAAGCAGAAAAATCGTCTTCTCTTATAAAATACGCTGCTGCTTTTTTCATTTTTGTAATATTAAGGGGAGAGGGAATGTACAGGGCATATCTTATCAGAAAAGGACTGATGTCACGTGTGTTGAATATTCTGTATTGATATATTTTTGATAGGGCAGATTTGCGGGCATGAAAATCGGGGCCGGTTTTTTCCAGGGTTGTAACCCTGATGTCATGGGGAAGTTGGCCGTTTATCGCTTGCTGAAGTTCTGAGTTTTCGAGCTTCATATCAGCCCTAAAATGAGCGACCTGTCCTACAGCATGTACTCCAGCGTCTGTACGGCCGGCTCCGAGAACATTGATTTTTTTTGATAGGAAATTGTAAAGAACATTTTCCAATGTTCCTTGGATAGTCTTTTTATCCGGCTGCCGCTGCCAGCCAAAATAATCTGTCCCATCATAACTGATGGTTATTTTATAGGTAAGTTTCATCGAATCAAAGGATAGATGTCTTTTAGTGCTAGGTCCACTGCTTCTTCTGCAGTCTTTGCTTTGATAACACCGTTTATGTCCCACGTTGAGATGCCAATGACCTTTTTACCTTGGACACGGCCGTAGGCAATTTCGGAGAGGGTGCCGTATCGTCCATCAATTGCAATTAAAATATCAGAGTTCATTACTACAAGGGAATTGCGGGTATAACCTAAACCGGTTGCAATGGCAATATCAATAT
>JAUWTR010000084.1 GCA_030614645.1 Candidatus Aminicenantota bacterium | reverse complement strand
TGGCTTTGAGTTCCCTTTTTATACCCCTTTCCGAACAATCCACCTGAACCAATAGCGATTTTCGACTGGAGGATATGGTATCCGGAACCAAGTGGGTCTTCTTGCGGAAATAATAGAGTTAAAATCCTTTGCTTCTGATAATCTTTCATAATAAATTTCCAGCCTGTAAAGCCAAGGATCAAAACGCATATCAAAAGTAATATTAATATTTTTTTATCGATTCCCGCGAGAATAATAACTCCAATGAATATGGGTAAATAAGTAAGAGCTGTTCCCAAGTCAGGTTGTAATGCGACTAACAAAAATGGCACAAAAACCACAACACCACTTAATAATCCAGTCTTCCAGGGCAAATGACTCTTTTTAAATTCAGCAAAAATTCGTGCCAGCATAAGAATAATAGCAATTTTCATAATTTCAGAGGGCTGGATTTGAAAAAAAGGCATTTTAATCCAGCTTTTAGTCCCTGCTATCACCTTCCCGAAAAGCAAAATACCTCCCAGGAAAACAATACATATACCATAAAAAAATAAAGCATAGGAAATGAAAAAGTTATAATCTATCATCAAAAAAACAAAAAGGATTATAATACTCACTAAAATCCAAGACATCTGCTTGATAAAAAAGTTTCCTGGAAGGTAATGAGAGCTGCTGTAAATTACTGCTACCCCTATTATTGAATTCAACAGTAGCAGCCCGATTAAAAACCAGTCAATATTAACCAGATGTGACCTATCTAGCATAATTCTCTCTATATAATTTTAAGATCTCTCGAGCTATAGGAGCAGCTGTGACTGCTCCCCCCCCCCCATATTCAATAATTACTGTCACAACAAGCTCCGGATCATTTCGGGGTGCAAAACCTGAAAACCAAGAATGAGTTTTTATTTCAATTTCTTTAGTCTCTGCTAATTTTTTGGCAGTTTCCTTACTGACAACCTGGGTTGATCCTGTCTTCCCACAAACATCAAATCCGGATATACGGGCAGCTATGGCAGTCCCTCCTTTTTCATTAACTGCCATCCACATCCCAAGAATGACTTTTTCAAAATATTCAGCCTTAATATCCACTGATGGAAAACTCAACTTCCTTGTTTTATCTAAAAGAAGGTAAGGTCTGACTTTTTTCCCTCTATTAGCTATAAGAGCTGTTTGAACAGCAATCTGCAATGGAGTGACCTGAAGAGGACCCTGCCCGATCGCTACAGAAATAGTTTCCCCTGGATACCAAGGAAGATTCCTGCTTTCTCTTTTCCACTCCGGATCGGGAACTAGACCCCCCTTTTCACCAGAAAGATCTATTCCTGTTTTTTTCCCAAAACCAAGTATTTTTGCATAATGTGAGATTTTTTCTATCCCCATTTTTTTTCCAACTTGATAAAAATAAACATTACAGGATTTTTTTATCCCATTGTATAGATCAACAGGCCCGTGTCCTGGCTTAAACCAGCAAGAAAAAGGATGGCCATAGATTATTATCGAGCCTCGACAGAAGTAAGAAGTGCGGTCATTAACAATATTAGAATCCAGTGCTCCAACTGCCATAACAAGTTTAAAAATAGATCCAGGAGAATACAGCCCTCTAATAGCACGGTTTTGTAATGGGTATTCCTGGCTGTTGGCCAATTCGATCCATTCCTCAGGAGAAAAACGGTTTATAAACTTATTCGGGTCAAAACTGGGATAGCTTGCCAAAACAAGGATCTCCCCGGTTTTTGCCTTTAGGGCTACAATAGCGCCTTCTTTTCCCTGCAAAAGTTTTTCAGCTTTTTTCTGAAGGATTAGATCAACAGTCAAATTGAGATCTCTTCCTTTTTTTGGAGCGATATGCGAAATTTCTCCTTTTCTTCTCCCCAGGCTGTCCACTACTTCACGTACAAGCCCCTCTTTACCTGCTAAAATGGATTCATACTCTTTTTCAATTCCTGTTTTTCCAACCAACTCTCCCATACGTCTCCGCGAGTACTTACCGCTCTTGATTTCTTCTAGTGATATTTCCTGTAAATAGCCTACAACATGGGATGCGCATATCTTATTGGGATAATCTCTTTTTGGCTCAGACTGAATAACAAATTCCGGAAATTCTATTTTCCTGCTTTCAAATATAGATATTTCCTTTTTTGTAAGGTCATCCTTAATCACTATGGGTAAAAAATCAGGGATAGATTTATACTTATTGACACGTGTCTCTATTTCCTCCACATCCAAATCCAAAATACTAGATATTTTCCGATAAGACTCTTTAATGTCATTACTGTTTTCCCTTATTATTGAAACTTTGAAGGAAGCTTCATTTTTTGCAATTATTCGATTTTTTCTATCCAGAATAAGACCGCGCTGGGGAAACTGAACAATCTCTCTAATGCGATTTGACTCAGATTTTTTCCAGTATTTCTTGTGATCAAGAATCTGTATTTTCCAGAAAAAAAGAATTATTATTATTAATAGGATCTCAATAAAAACTAAAGTTAATTTTGCCCGGCTGCGTATCAGAGAAAGGTCCTCGTATATCTTATTTTTCATCTTATATATTTCGACTTCCTTTTCCTAATCTTCCTGACCAGAACTATTGTAAAACTCGCCCCCAAAGCTGTACAAAACGGCTGCAGAAACAGTAAACCATTTGCAGTATAAAGTTTCTCACCAATGATCAGAGTATATATAAATACCCATACGAGTAATTCAAAGATCAACATTATTATATTAAATAGAACATTTCTGGAAAAAGGAGCAACATTTATTTTTTTTGAAATTAATCCGGTAAAATAACCAAGTAATGTTTTTGCAATACCAGCGACACCAAATACTCCCAGGCAAAATGAATCCTGAATAAGCCCACAAGCCATTCCTGTAAAAGCACCAAAAACTTCTCCCTTCTCAACCGCAAAATAAATCACTACAATACTGAATACATTCAACAAAAAAGGAAACAAAAAGGAAACATTCTGAAGAAATAAATATACCACAACAGCAATAAAAATAACTAAGCCGCTAAATAAAAAATCTCTCATTGTTAGTAAAATTCCGCAGCAGTAACTCCGATCACAGCCAGGCGGTTAGAATGACTAAGGTCAAAATAGGGCTTGACAATGATCGTTTTAAAAAGTGACGGAAGGTTCTCAATCGAAATTATCTTCCCCACTCTTATCCCCGGAGGGTAAATTTCATCATAACCAGTAGTAATTATAATATTCCCTATATCCAGGTCTTTGTTCGTATTTAAAATATAATTCACCTGGCAAAGGCCACTCCCACTTCCGGAAAGAACTCCAATAGATTTATTCTCTTCAGAGCTAACACTGACTCCAGCATCATTATCTGTCAACAGTTGAATTCTTGCTCCCCTTATTGTTACTGTAATAATCCGTCCTACCAGGTTACCATTTAGGTCAAGGACAACCATGTTCTTCTTTACGCCATCAGCAGATCCTTTATTTATATTTATCGATTTAAAAATATTTCCGGCATCTACACCGATTATACGCGCTGCAACTATTTTTTCATGTGCCTGCTGGAAAATATCTTCTACTTCTTTTTCACCTTGATATTTTTTTAATGCTTTTCTAAGAAGATCATTTTCATGTTTAAGCAGAAAATTTTTTTCTTTAAGCGAATTATATTTAACTTGAATACCGTGTAGGAAGAAATAATTTCTCCAAAATTTATTTGAACCATGAAAAAAATAGGCAACCCCATCCTGTACAGGAATAAAAACTGAAAGCAGCATTTTCTTAAAGAAGCTCTCGTCTTCACCAAGAGGAGCCTGAATAGAGATTAAAATCATTTGGATAAATACGATTGACAGAAGAATGGTTAGATTTTTCTTCTTTTTCAGAAAAGAGGGCATAAAATATATTTCAACTGATTAGATTAAAGAGATCTTCCTCAATAATTCTAAATCATCAAGCATTTTCCCTGCTCCCAGCACAACCGTTGTCAAAGGATCTTCGGTAATGAAAACTGGAAGTTGTGTTTCCTCACGAATTCGTTTATCAATATTCTTAACAAGAGCTCCGCCGCCGGTTAAAATTATACCACGGTCTATTATATCTGCAGATAGCTCAGGAGGGATTTTTTCCAAAGCTATTCTGATAGCATTGATAATGGATCCCACAACATCCTCAAGTGCTTCTCTGATTTCTTGATCATCAACAACAACAGTCTTGGGAATACCTTCCCTCAAATCTCTTCCTTTAATCTCCATCGTCATTGGTTCATCCAAAGGATAGGCTGAACCGATCAATATTTTGATATGCTCCGCAGTTTTTTCTCCGATAAGCAGATTATATTTTTTCTTAACATGCTGGATAATAGAATCATCCATCTCATTTCCGGCAATTCGAATGGAATGATTAAAGACAATTCCGGTTAGTGAGATAATAGCAATATCTGTTGTTCCACCTCCAATATCGACAATCATATTTCCAGTCGGTTCAGAAATGGGGAGATCTGCTCCTATAGAAGCAGACATAGGTTGCTCGACTAAATATACCTCAGAAGCTTTCGCACGCATAGCTACATCTTTGACTGCTCGGCGTTCAACTTGAGTTATTCCACTAGGAATTCCAATAACAATCCTTGGTCTGAGGATAAAATTCCGGTTGTTTGTTGATTTTTTTATAAAATAATCCAACATTTTCTCGGCAATCTCAAAATCTGCAATAACTCCGTCACGCATAGGTTTAATAGAAACAACACTTTTGGGAGTTTTACCAAGCATCTCCTTTGCTTCTTTCCCAACAGCCTCAACTTTCCCAGTTTGCTTATTTATTACAACTACCGAAGGTTCCTGGACTATAATCCCTTTACCCCTCAAAAAAACAAGAGTATTGGCCGTACCCAAGTCAATTGCCAAGTCGCAAAATAGTTTTTCTTTTACCCATTTAAATAAACTCATTTCTACCTTAATAATAAATACCCCTAATTTTTATCATAAATTTAACAATCACGCAATTAAAAAAACCCTTTAAATTGATTTTTCTATTTTCCCTTGACAAGAAACAAGCCATAAAGATATATATGTTACAAACTTATCAAGAGGAGTTTTTCGTGAGCAATAATTCCTTGCTTAACCTACTCGATATAATACCGGGTCACAATATAAAGTGGGAGCAGGACAGTGAAGGACAGGTCATACTATTTGAACCTAAATTAAAGAATCCGCTGTTTGTAAAATATATACTGTCACGTATGAAAAGGCCTTACTATAAAATCACATTAGATGATATAGGAAGTTTCTTCTGGAAAAATTGCAATGGCTCTCACACTGTCAAGAAAATCGCTGAACTACAAAAAGAAAGATTCGGAGATAAAGTGGAACCTTTATACGACAGAATAGCAACATTTCTTAAGGCTTTAGAAAGGAATGGCTTCCTAAAATTGAGTTAGTATAAAAATTGCTTTATAATAATGACTGGTGTACTTAATGATGAAGAAAGACTCAACCTTGCTGGAAATTATTACTTATGGACATCCGGTTCTAAAACAAAAAGCTCAAGAAATAAAGAATATTACAGAAGATATAAAAAATATCGCCGCTAACATGGTTTATACCATGCATTCATCTCCCGGAATAGGCCTGGCAGCTCCTCAGATAAACCAGAGCATTAAGCTGATAACAGCTGACCTTTCCGTTGGAGAAAAGAAAGAAGACCTCCTGGTGCTGATCAATCCTGAAATAACTTTTCGAGAGGGAAATAAGGATATGGAAGAAGGATGTCTTTCTGTCCCTGAGATAAACGAAAATGTCAACCGCCCTGCACAAATTGTGTTGAAAGGGTATGACCTAAATGAAAAAGAACTGGAGATTTCAGCTGAAGGGCTTCTGGCCCGGGTATTATGTCATGAAGTAGATCATATCAACGGAATTTTATTTATTGACCATCTTTCCCCCCTAAAGAAAAACCTGATAAAAAAGAAACTAAAAAAACGTCTATAAAAAGAAGAGACCTTATGAAAATTGTATTTTTCGGAAGCTCCCAATCATCATTGCATTCCTTCCAATTATTATCAAGCGTCGGCCTAGCCGTTGAACTCATTATTACTCAGCCAGACAGAAAAGCAGGAAGAGGTAAGAAAATTACCCAGAATCCTTTAAAAAAATACGCCCTTGAAAATAATACTCCCATTCTACAGCCCCATAAAATCAGGAAAAATCCAGAAGTACTGGAAAAACTAAAACAAATCAAGCCTGATCTTAATGTCATAGTGTCATATGGCCAGTTCATACCCTCTTCGATTATTTATCTACCGAAATATAACTCTATTAATCTCCATTTTTCTCTTCTTCCCAAATACAGAGGAGCATCCCCAGTTCAATGGGCAATTTTGAAAGGAGAAGAAAAAACCGGTGTTTCCATCTTTGAACTCAACAAAAACATGGATGAAGGCCCAGTTTATTCTCAAAAAGAAGTCCCCATTCAAGCTGATGAAAATGCCGCTGAACTTGAATCCCGTCTTGCTCATATCGGAGCCGAACTGCTCATCACAACTATAAACAAAATCCCTGTCTTAAAACTCCGGCCCCAAGATCATTCCAAAGCCACATATGCACCTCTTATTAAAAAACAAATGGGAAAAATCTGTTGGGAGAACAGTGGTATTTCGATTCACAGGCAGTATAGAGCATTTTACTCCTGGCCATCTACTTTCACATTCCTACAAGATAAACGGCTCAAAATAATCAAGGGGAAACCATTTGACAAAAAGTCAGGACTGAATTATCAACCTGGAGAAATTATTGAAATAAATAGAATGGGGATAAAAGTATGTTGTGGAGATTCTAATTCCTACTTAATCGAAGAACTCCAGCCTGAAAATAAAAAAGAAATGTCTGCTTACGCTTATTCTTTAGGAGCTAAACTGCAAACTGGGGACATATTTAGTTAACCTGAATTATTCATAAGAAATGTCGATTATAAATAGAGATTATATTGTAAACGAAATGGTAAATAGGATTTACGTATCAATCAATGTAAAATATATACCTAAAAGGATGTAACATAAATATCGACATTTCTTATGAATAATTCAGG
>JAUWTR010000127.1 GCA_030614645.1 Candidatus Aminicenantota bacterium | reverse complement strand
TAGATATGGCAGTCAATGCTCAACTTTTTTTCCAGGACCTGCTTTAATGTTTCCATTTTTAGGTCTTTTTTCGGCGGGAGTATGTCTTTTTCTTCAGCGGCTTTATCCTTTTCGTATTTATCCCATTTGGCCTTATATTCGCGGGCTTCGATAAAGGCTTTACGTGCTACATAGGCGTTTCCCATACGTGTGGAAGGAGTTTTTCCTTTGCCCTGGCCGTAGGTGCGTTTGGGATTTTCTCCTAATGCCATTTTTAGCTGCTGACGGGCGTCCTGAATGATCATTTCTTCAACCGGGGCATTGTATTTAAGTTTTATAGTGACATTTACTCCACCTATAACATTAGCACTTCCGTGCATGGTCTTGACAGCAGTTACTCCGCCGGCCAGAGTTTTGAGTATGGAATCATGACCAGGGACGAGGACATCTTTCATCCATATCTGGGGCGTTACTGGGTCTGTCGCTTCATTAACATCAGACATGCCGGTAAGGGCGTAATGAACATGGGTATCGATAATACCCGGCATTATATATTTTCCGCTGGTGTTGATTACTTTAATCCCGGACGGAATCAATACATCTCTGCCGATAGCTGTTATTTTGCCGTTTTGGATAACAATGGTTCCGTTTTCAATCGTTCCATTGGTCAAGGTCAAAACAGTTCCTCCTTTAAGAACTAGGTTCTGAGCTAAACCGGAGGCAGTAATAATAAGTATTAGGGTGGCTAATGAAACAAGCTTTTTTACCATGTTTCCTCCTTATATAAGAAAAACAAAAATTATCTCGATTGGAGATAATTCTATATGTTTTCCCCCTGACTTTGCAAGCCCTTCCTCTGCCCTATTACTCCGTCTTCCGCTCCGGTTGATCAGGATTATAGTATTCTCAGTGTATAAAAGGCCCAAGGTCATGAGTAAAAGAAGACTTGATAACAAGATTTTTTTCAATGTGGTATTCTTTCTCACGAATTCAGTTTTTTGATAAAGGAGTTTTGGCAAACTCTGTTAAAGCCCTTAACCAGTTTATAGTCATAATTTCCAGTGCTTTTTCTCCTTTTTCTTTAGTAGCAAGGGTAGGATCTCCAATTAAGCCGGTAGCTGAGTAAGCTGGGTCTTTGGGATTAAGGGAAAATAGCCCGGGTTTATAGCCGGGGTAATGATTTTGGGTCACTCTATTTCCATAATCAGTAACCGCTTTTTCCATCTGTACAAGATCAGGTTGTAAAAAGAGATGAATAGATGTTTCTATCTCGTCAGCATGTCCTCCTATTTTCTGTTCCTGAAGGGAGTAGACTTCTTTGTTTTCAAGGTCGTCCCAGGATATCACCAAAGTTGGGATCCCTTTTTCAACTCTGATCTTTCTGGCTACAATGGATATAGGTAAACCTGTAGCTTTGAATATGCCGGTGTTTAGAAAGACAATACGTTTTGTGCCACAGCGTATCAGTGATCGAGCGATTTCAAGGATATAATTCTGAAATACATGGGCATCTGCAATTTCGGTTCCAGGAAAATCTCGAAATGCGGGAAACCAACCATGTTGAATGGGGGGGGCTACAATGACCGGAAGAGCTGAAACAGCTTTCTGGCATAGATAATCCATGACCTTAAAATCAGCATTCATGGGGAGGTGGGGGCCATGTTCTTTGGCTCCGGCTCCAAAAGGAATAATTACAATAGGCGCTTCTTTTAATTTATTTTTAGCTTCAGGCCAGGTCAGTTCCCCTAAATATGCACCCTTATTTTGAGCAAAAACAAGAGGGAATGAAAAAACAAAACACATTATAAGAATAAATGAAACCATACGAAGCCATCTCATATCTGCCTCCAAAAAATTATTTTAATGATAAGAATTTCATTTCATTTGTCCGAAACTACCTTATACGCAGCGATCATTTGTTTGGCTCTCAAGCTCCAATCATAGTTTTTTTCCGCGATCTGACGTAATTTGGGCCGGATAACTTGCACATCATCTTCAGCAAGGAGTGTATTTAGGTTCGAGGCAATAGAATTAACCCGCACCTCTATGTTTATGGGGATTTTCATTAGGTTATTAAGTTTTTCGCCCACTGATATACGTAGGTCATCAACACTATCCTTGAATCCGCTGAAATACGACACCAGACAGAAAACACCGTTTGACAGCGATTCCATGACCACAAGCGGATAAGCTTCCGGAACAACTGAGGGGAAAACGGCCAGGTCTACACATGGAAAAATATAAGGTAAGCGGGAGTGGTCTAATCTTCCTAAAAAGTGAATGTGCTGGTCTAAATTTTTTCCTTTTTCCAGAATAAGCTTCCTATTTCCGGGCTCATCTAAAAAAGTTTGGACATCTTCCCAGGGGCCGGTCAGTTCATTACGATCCAGGTCAAAGCCTTTTTCGCATAACTGAAGCAGTAAATCTTGGTTCGATCTCGAGATAGCATATACAAGCGCTTCCAAAACCTCTCGGTATGCTCCTGCGCCGATAATGACTAAATGGGTTCCAGGATGCTGGTCAAGCACACCGGGCAGGGCAGTGATGAGGCTCTGGATTCCTTTCCCGACAGTTAATGCGCCTACAAAAAAGAGGATATTCTGATCCCAGGGGATCCGTTTTAAATGATCATTTAAATCTGCATCTGGTAAAGAATGCTGATAACCATTCCAATAACTTTGGGTTGCTTGAATATCCCCGTCTTCCAAGGCCTTATGAAGTTCCCTGGCCTGCTCAGGTCTTTTTCCGCCTCCCCCCTTTGTGGTAATTAACTTTTGAATAGAGGATTTTCTTTCGGACCGTTTAACCGGCTTAAACAATGAAGTATCTACCCCGACTCCCACGATTTGTGTTTTTGCCAGAATGGTTTCCCGGTGCTTAGGGTAGAGGTCGAGGATGCGGTCGCGTACTTCCCGGTTACCAATGATCAGCCCGTCACATCCAAGGATACCTTTGAGCGCCAAGTCGTAAAACCGTTTATCCGGCCTTACAGTATATTCGATAGAGCTGCCATGCGGATAAATAATATGTTTGGTGTTGGTTTTTTTGCAGGCATTAAGAGCGGCGATCGGCTGGTAAACCACATGATTGGAATGAAGCATGTCAAGTTTATAAACAGAGAGGATTTTAGTCAGGAGGCGTTCGTTGTCCTCATGGTATTCCTTGAGTTCTTTGTCTGTTAAGGTAGTGAACGAACTGATGTTGCCCTCTCGCTGTTTATCGATTAAATATACCGGTCGAATTTTTCCGTGGGGAAGTTGATGGATATAACAAGCAGGTTTTTTGTCTTTGTGTTCGAATAGAATTTCAACGCTTCCCTTTAATTTCCATGCATATGCATGAGTAATAAAAGAAATCGTTTCCGGGTTTTCTTCCCGGCAGATAACATGCACTTCCTGGCCTGCATTGATCAGAGCTTTCGCTAGATAACGAACATACTCATTGCTGCCGGAACCTGTAAGCTCATACCCATGGTAGATTCCGATACGCATATTTATTTCCCCCATTTCCGCTTATCCGATTTAAGATATGTCACAGTGAAATTCTACTATATCTGCTTAAGAAAACACAATATGGAGTTGTGGGGTAGTTCTTTCAATTTTTATTGAAAAGATAAATCATTTTGAATAAGATGGTTTTATGGGTAATTTAGATAGAGTCAAAGCAGGAGAAAATATGAAAAAAAATCGTAAAAAACTAAACCGGAGGCAGTTTCTCAAAAAACTGCCAGCAGCTGCAGTCGGAGTAGCTGCTATTCCTTCTATAGTCCCGTCTTCAGTTTTCGGGAAGCCGGGCCGCCCTGCCCCCAGCAGCCGGATCGTAATGGCAGGCATCGGTTTCGGCATGCAGGGAATCCCCAATATGATGAACTTTTTAAGCAAGGATGAAGTAGAGTGGGTCGCAGTTTGTGATTTAGATGAGAAACACCTGATAGAGGCACGTGATATTGTCAATATAGAATACGGAAACAAAGATTGTGTTGTTTATCATGATTTTAGAAAACTCTGTGAGCGCAAAGATATCGACGCTGTTTCCATTGCTGTGCCTGATCAGTGGCATGCCATTGTTGCAACCACCTGTGCCAGGGCAGGATTTGATATTTTCGGGGAAAAACCTTTTACTCACAGCCTGGTAGAAGGACGGGCTCTTTGTGATGCTGTCAAACGTTACGGCCTTATCTGGCAGACTGGAAGCTGGCAGCGTTCTGTGGCAAATTTTCATCAAGCCTCTGAGCTAGTCCGGAACGGGCGTATTGGGAAGGTCAAAAAAATCGAGGTCGGATTACCATCCGGTCACCATGATTTTGCCGGGACAAAAGGCCAGGAGACCATGGGGCCCCCACCTGAACATCTGGATTATAATTTCTGGCTTGGGCCTGCTCCTTATGCTCCTTACTGCCCGGCACGTGTACACAGAAACTGGCGCTGGAATATGGACCTGGGCGGGGGGCAGTTTATGGACTGGGTCGGACATCATGTAGATATCGCCCATTGGGGTATGGGTTGGGATTATACTGGCCCGGTTGAGGTTCAGGGTACAGGAGAATATACCAGGGCTGGAGTATGGAACAGCCCCACCCGTTATTATGTAGAAACCCGTTATGCTGATGGAACTCCAATGATAGTCGCTGGAGGGTATCCTGAAATCCGCAGCGGCACAAAGTGGATCGGCGAATACGGTTGGGTCTGGTGTGACCGGGGTGGCCTGGAAGCAGATCCGATATCTATGCTTGATGAGTTTATAGGACCTGATGAAGAGCGGTTATATAAAAGCAGGGACCATTTTCAAAATTTTCTGGATTGTGTAAAGCTGCGAAAACAGACTATTACTCCAGCTGAAGTGGCGCACCGTTCAGCCAGTGTGGGACACCTCGGTGTTATTGCTATTGAACTGGGACGAAAAATTAGCTGGGATCCAAAATCCGAGACTATTAAGGGTGATCCTGAAGCTACCCGTTTGTTGAGCCGTGCTTACCGTAATCCATGGCAATTAGGTTAGGAAAGAGGACAATATGAAAACAAAAAAGAAAACATTCAACTCTAAATTATCTCTATATATAATATTGATGCTAGGATTCTGTCTTCTATCAGGAACAGTTGTTCTCGAGCTTAATGCCGCCCAGTCTGGTCAAAACTTAAAGGATATCCTCCAGCAGCTAACAACCTACAAGCAGGGCCAGAACGATGAAATAATTCTAAAATTCGATGATTATATTCGCAAACACCGGAAATCTCCTGAGTCCCGAGCAGTTTGTGAGGAGGAGCTTCTTTTTTTTCTTGATTCAGATGCCACCCTTGAAGCAAAGATGGAAGCCTGCCGGCATTTACGGATAATCGGAAGCGAAAAATCTGTGCCGGTGCTGGAAAAGAAACTCCTTAAGAAAGAGACCACGGATATGGCCCGTTATGCTTTGGAAAAGATTCCCGGTATTTCTGCGGAAAAAGCACTGCTTAATGCGCTTTCCAAAACCCGAGGGGAAATAAGGCTCGGCATCATATCTTCATTGGGTCAGCGGAAGGTTGCAGATGCAGTAACTCCTCTAGGAATGATGATACATGGATCAGATGTCGAATCGGCCTTTGCTGCTGCAACAGCTTTGGGATGGATAGCTACTCCTGAAGCAGTTGAGGTTCTTGTAGAAACTTTAAGCACAGCCAAAGGAAATATTAAAGCTCAAACAGCTTCATCCCTGCTAAAATGTGCGGAAAAGTTTAAACTGCAAGAGCATCATAAATAAGCTGCCGAAATCTATAACGCTCTTTTGTCTGCAGATATCCCGGCTTCATTACGCAGGGCTGCTGGGCGCGGCAAGATCTTGACAGGCGGCGCTAAAGCCGGCCTG
>JAUWTR010000242.1 GCA_030614645.1 Candidatus Aminicenantota bacterium | reverse complement strand
TTTAAGTATTCCAATATTGTTTGCTGCCTGCTGCAGTACGATCATTGCCGGTAGGCGTTCAGGTGCCAGTTGATCAGCCAACTCTGGGCATCCAGCGGCTCTTCACCATCTTCTGGAGTGATTTGATAATAAGTCCCATCCGCCTTCATGCGCCGCACTTTCTGGTTGGCTTTCAAGTAAGTATCCAGCACGTCATGGCGCAAATAGTGAATCATTTGCGGGTCTTCTATCCAAGGCCCCAAGGTCATGCTGATCAATGAATCAGCAGGTTCCGGAGGAGATCTCCTTCCCTGGATGTTCAGAAAACTTAAACTCGGCACCCTTATCGGGACAAGAACATGGGGCGGACTTGTGGGCACCCTGGGATTTCCGTCTCTTATGGACGGCGGTTATGTAACTGCTCCTACTCTTGCTATTTGGACTGAGGACGGCTGGATTGTTGAAAACGAAGGTGTTCCGGCAGTTATAAAGGTTCAGCAAACTCCTTCTGAAGTCCTTGCCGGTCACGATCCCCAGCTTGATAAAGCGATAGAAGTAGTTCTTGAGCAGTTGAAGAATAATCCCCCCAAGAAACCGAAACGGCCCCCGTATAAGAAAATTAAATAACGGCTACAAGATCGGGGGACATCATACTTAATTAACACAAAAGTTACTTATAGAATTCAGAATTAAGTATGATGTCCCCCGATTTATTTGCTCTGGAGGGCAGATAAGCGCTCTTTGGCATCTTTTAGCTCGGTAAGGTCAGAATCAGCGTCTTTCCAGAGGTCAAGGAATTTTTCATAATTTTCCCTAGCTTTACCCTTCAAACCCATATCTTCGTAAATTTTACCAAGCATATAAAAGCTTTTTGTATAGATATCACCATAGCTAATCCTTCCTACATTTAGAGCGACTAGCTTTTCATACTCCTCTGCCGCAATCTCCAAATCCCCCGCCTTATAAAAAGCCAATCCTAAGGAGCTGGTATATACTAAATTTAATCCACTATTTGCAGTTAACAGAGACAGTCCTTTTTTGAAAAATTCAACAGCTTCAGGATAATTCTTTTCTTTAAACTCGATCATCCCCATCAAATAGTAGTGATTATGAATAAGTTTCTTATTGGGCGTTTGGTCGGTCAGCTCCTTGAGTCTATCTGCTGTTTTCTGCGCCTCGCTAATAGAATTCAGCTCAAGATAAACAAGCCCCATATCACGTAAAGTTTCTCTTTGAAATCTTTGAAAGTCTGAATTCTCCTCCTCGATTGCAGTAATCCAAACTTTTTTAAACTCTTCAAGCGCGCGTTCAGGATTGCCTAATCTTCGTTCAATATGAGCTAATCTAGAACGCATACTCATAGCCCAAGTAGGTTGACCAAAGCTTTTCAAACGCTCTACCCATTCCTTAATCTCTTCTTTGCAATCCTTGAACTTTCCCCGGAGTAAATACAGACCTTGCATTCTCATTGTGTTAAACCCATGGGCAATGATTTCTTCTTTAGCCAAAAGCTTGCTGTATTCCTGCTCTGCGTTCTCCCAATCTCCCATGTATAAGTATATATCTCCTTTGCTTCTGATATTCATCCAAAAGTCACCGCTTAAAGAAATGGCTTTTTCCACTTCTAAAAGGGCCTGTTCATAATTTCCCTGTTCCCGGTATATTAAAGCCAGGTTGCGGCGGATAGCTGCTCTATCTCCGATACTATTAATATAATTTTTGCAAACTTCAACTGCTTTTTCATATAATCCCAGATCCCTGAAGCGTCCAGCCTGATTTGTGTGAATTACAACATCCTCTGTTCCATTCTTTATAGCAGCCCCATAATATTCTGCAGCTTTATCTGTTTCTCCCAAGCGGCCATATAAAATTCCAAGATAATTGTTCCCGGATATGTCATCTGGATAAAGGCTTATTAATTTCGTAAAAGCTTCCAGGGCTTTATCATATGTTTTTCCTGATCTGAGGTAAAAAGCCCCTTGAATAAGATATCTCTCTCTGTCGGACAGCCTCTCGCTCAACTCTAAGGCTTTCTGCAGGTACTTTTGGTCCTCAGTCATATAACGCAGATTTCCATAAGAGTAGGACATTACTAAGTAAGCAGAGGCAAATTCAGGATCGATTTCAACTGCTTTTTGCATACTCTCTATAACTTTGCGGTACTCGCCCTTTGTGTCGTGTTTAATTCCTTCAACATAATATCTGTATGCTTCAGGTGAGCTGGTTGTAACGATGCCAATATCCTTATCAATATCGTCTGTTATTTCTTCTGGGGAAAGAGTAAAGTTTTTCTTAATCCGCCTTGTCAGTTCATCTACCATGGAGAAAATGCTTTGTTCCCCTTTTCCTGAAATCGTTTCTGAACTTATATGTTCTAATGTTTCAGCATTTTGGAGGATGACATTTATTCTGAATTCATCACCGGCTTTGGCATAGGCGCCCTGCAGGATGTGATCGACCCTGCCTTGAGCAGCCACCTGATTGAGAACTTCCGAGGAATAGGTCTTGGCTTCTGTCTGATTGATCTGGGTAAGTATGTTAAAGAGTTTATCCTCGCTTAAAACCCGGATATACTTGGATTGAGTAAGGTCAGCTATTAATAAATTCGAAAGCATTTCCCGCCAATGATCCAAGCCCTCATCCCCGGTGTTGTTTTTAAAGTACATGACCGCAAGAGAAGGTTTGTCAGATATAAAAGCAGGGCCTGCTTTTTTTTGAAGAAAAAGTTGCCAGATTGCTATAACTCCAATAACAGCAGTAATAATTAGCAAAGCCGGGATAAAGAGTTTTTTGAGATTAAGCTGTACGGTAAACTCACGGGATGTGAAGGTCTTTTTATCCGGTACGATTTTTTCTGCTGTAGGAAGGCCTTTTTCAATATTTTGGAGGTCATTACACAGTTCTCCTGCGCTCTGAAATCTTTTTTCTTTATCCTTTTCCAGGCATCTGAGAATGATTTGGCTGAGTTCCGCGGATATCTGTTTATTTAATTCTTGTGGGTCTTGGGGTACTTCACTTTTATGTTTTACGCCGATTGTAAAAGGCGTATCTCCTTGAAAAGGAGTCTGCCCTGTGACCATCTCAAAGAGGATCACACCCAGAGAATAGATGTCTGAGCGTTGATCAGTTTCTTTGCCTTCGACCTGCTCGGGGCTCATGTAATCAGGAGTGCCGATCATAACGCCTGCACCTGTGATGCCTCTGCCCTTTAAAGAGCGGGCAATCCCAAAATCCATGATGCGGGCGTTGCCGTCCTGGTCGATCATGATGTTCTGCGGCTTAAGGTCACGGTGGATAACTCCTACTTTATGTGCCTCCGCCAGTCCGTTGCAAACCTGTTTAGCTATGGTTATAGCTTGGCCGGCGCTGAAGCGACCCATGCGCCTTATCATTCCCTTTAAGTCATCTCCTCTTACATACTCCATGGTGATGTAGTAGCCGCCCTCTTCCAAGTTGAGATCGTACATCTGGCAGACGTTTTGGTGGCGGATCTTTCTGGCGAATTTAAGTTCGTTTCTGAAGCGCTCGATCGTGTTTTTGTCTTTGGCGATCTCAGGTTTAATAAGTTTTAGAGCAACTTTTTCATTGATCTCTTTATCCTGTGCTTTATAAACTCTGCCCATCCCGCCTCTTCCCAGCTCTTCTATGATCTGGTAGCGGCGGGCAAAAGTTGCGCCAGTGGTGAGCTCTTCTTTTACAGCTTCGATTGTTTTTGTGGGCATGGAAATATCATCAGCTGGGGGGCCTGGCCCTTGAACAGGCTCAGCTTGAGTCAGCTGGGTGCCGCACTCCCCGCAGAATTTTTTGGTTTCAAGATTTTCCGCCTGGCATTTGGGGCATCTCATTTTTTAATACTCCCTCATATCTTTGATAAAAGATTATCAACTTAGAAAATAAAAAGCAATCTTAAAGTTAGCGGGAGTTCCCCCATTTTTTCTAAGCCTCTGAGCTTTAAGCAAGAATCAGGTCAGTTGATCCGAAAACACGCGAATTTTCCCCAGCGTGGAAAATCCGCTCGGATACAGTCT
>JAUWTR010000288.1 GCA_030614645.1 Candidatus Aminicenantota bacterium | reverse complement strand
TTCTCCGTGAACCTCCAGATTGGAGCTCATGTTGCGTGAAAAGTCGATCCCATATCGGGCCGGCATACTCCCTCCTGATAGAAACATAACGTCTATATCAGTATCATAAAGAAGGAAGTAGACCTTGGCGCCAAAATTTAGCTTCTTTGGTTCTCCAAAATCGCTGTTAAAACCATTAAAAACCGGTATCAGGACAGGGCTGATTGAAATAGTTTTCAACTTCCCCTGAAAGCTTTTTATGTAATTCAGGGAGACTACTACAAATCCCTCGAGGGCAAGCTCGGGATCATTGGGGTTTTTGGGACGGTCAATGAAGGCGACGGGGTTCCAGGCATAGCCCTTACCCCATTTCAAACGTTTCTTTCCTAGGTCAATACTGAAAGAGTGGGAGGGTTTAACCGAGAAGAAGGCTTCATACAGAGATGTATTACAGGTCCATCCGGTAAATGATTTGGCTATGACCGAGTTTGTACGGACCTTGGCTTTAAATATTCCAGTTTCATAGCTTGCATCCAGGAGAGCGTTGATATTGTATTCTGAGATTGATCTACCTTCATCCTGGTTGAAAAACTTGAGCTTATAAAACTGGGAGTCTCTGTCCAGGCCGATTAGAACAGGGCGGAATTCAAAATAACCGCCGATCTGCAGTGGTTTTTTTTCAATAGTTGAAAGATCGAAGGTGTACTCTTCCTGTCCGGATAAACCGGAAAGCAGCAGGAAAAACAGGATTAGACACAGGATGAATGATCGCACTTATCTCAATGTTTCCAGGTTAGGCATAAAAGACAGGGTGAAAACTTCGTCTTTGAAATCCCTGGTTTTGATACCGGCAAATATTATCACCGACCGGTAGCCTTTGTGCAGAGGGCTTTTTGTCTCGATTACGGAGGGCCTGACAATACCGCCGCCAAAGTCCTTGATCTGTTTGAAAAAGATGGTTTTTATAAGCATGGATGTTTGGGTGAGACATTCAATCTTATTTGGCAGATATGTTTTCTTGTCCACCCACATCTTCAATTTATCATAAGCCACGGATGTTGTTTTTGCCTTAAGGTGCAGAAGTATTTCCCCTTTCAGTTTTTCGATCTTTTCCACATTATATTCTGACCCATAATCCAGGCGCAGAATATCTGCATTATTGAATACTCCGCCAACCACGGATTGAAGGCTGGTTATACGGACTGGTTTGCCTATATTGGGAATGAACAGCCACATATTTTCATCCAGCCTCAGGGTACTTCTTCCTTTTTCGCTGGCGGGTGAAACAAAGAGGGCTGCAACCTTCTCCTTTCCCTTTTTCACAGTGAAGAGTATAAACTCTTTTTTTCTTCCATTAGGCTCAATGTTGATCAGCTTCCGGTAGGATTCATAGGATTCCGGATTCAGGTTCCTGTCCACTTTAAGGAGGATTCGGGCGTTATCGCCTGCTGAATCCTGCCCAAAAGCAAATAGTATGGTCGTTAATATGGCTGTTATCAGAACTAATTTTTTTTTATGCATGTTTATCCTCTCATATTAATCTTATACGTGTCTTAGAGCTTCGACGGGCTCCATCCGGGCTGCTTTAAAAGCCGGCTGTAGAGCGGCAAGCACAGCTACAAAGATCACCACGGAAGAGACAAAGAGAATGTCGCCTGGTTCTAAGCTGGGTGCAAGAATAAAACCGGATTGTCTTCCGAAATTGAAGGTGATCTTGATGCTGTTGATAAGAAAGATGCTAAGATATGCCAGTAGATTTCCCACTACTACACCGGCAACTCCCAGCGAGAATCCCTCGATCAGGAAAAGAGAAAGAATTTTTTCCGGCATTGTGCCGATGGCGGCAATGGTCCCGATTTCTCTGATCCTCTCAAATACGGCCATTATCATCACATTCATGATGCTGACCAGCACTATTGCAATGAGCATGAGCTTGATAAAGATTGTCAGGATATCAATCATCTGTGCAACATTATAAAAGGGAGATAGCTTCTCCCAGGTGCGGACATCAAATACCGGTTTCCCCTGTTTATTGAGGTTTGGGGCCAGCATTTTGTCCAGCCGGTTGCTGACGGCGTTCAGTTTGTCAAAATCATTGAGCCTGACAGCCACTTCGCTTATCTCCAGTTCTTCCATACGTAGAATTTCCATGGCATCCTCAATGTGAATATACCCATCCCGCCCTCCGGGGCCTGTGACGCTTTCGAGTATGCCTCCCACCTTGAACTTCTTGCCGTTAACCGAACCGTCCCGGTTTGTGGCGATTACGACCACCGTGTCTCCCGGTTTAACTTTCAGTCCGTTAGCCAGTAGCTCAGGGATCAGGATCTCTCCTTTTTTTATGGTCTTCGCTCCCTGCTTGACCCTGGATAAAAGGAGCGGTACGGTTGCGATTTCTTTTCCGGGATAGACCCCGTTCACCCTTATATTAGTCGTTTCGACGAAATTGCTGAACATTCCGCCAAACTTAATTCTGGGAGAAAAAGCTTCTATTTCCGGGATCTCTTTCATGGCAGCTTCCAGTTTTTTTTCTGCTTTTTTGCTCAGGTTCAGAGTTAAGGGCAGGCTGTCGATGGAGGCTACATATCCTCTTTTGTGAACCTGCAGATGGCCGAGCATGGAATCCGTGATCTGACTGATTATGATATGCTTGAACGAGCTTGATGCAGCTATAAATACCAGCACGAACAAAACTCCTATGGCTATGAGAGAGGAAGTCAGAAGAGTTCTTCTTTTATATCTGACCAAATTACGTAAGGCGATCTTAAAAAGTTTAAGCATGACTGCCTCCCTTTCCTTTTGTATGGCTGATTAGTATTCCATCCTCTAAAGTGAAAAGTGTCTCCACTTCCTTGATGATCTTCGGGTCGTGAGTGGAAAAAATAAAGGTTACACCAAGTTCGTCCCTCATTTTTCGCATGATATCCATAACCATAAATGCGGTCTTGCTGTCCAGATTTGCCGTTGGCTCATCAGCCAGCACGAGCTTGGGGCTTGATACGAGCGCCCGTGCAGTAGCAACACGCTGTTTCTGTCCCCCGGAGATCTGATCAGGGAATTTGTTCATCTGGTCAGACATTCCAACTTTTGCCAGGAGCGATGTGACCCGGTTCTTTCTTTCTCTGGCGGGAATATTCTGTACGATTAAAAGGGGATATTCTACATTTTCATAGACTGTCAGGACCGGGATCAGGTTGAAATCCTGAAATATGAAGCCAAGATTTTTCCCTCGAAAAACAGCCGCTTCCCTACGGGTCAGTTTTGCGGTTGAAACGCCTGCAACTTCTAAACTGCCGGAAGTTGGTTTATCCAGGCATCCAATAAGATTCAGCAGGGTTGTTTTCCCGCTGCCTGACGGGCCGATAAAGCAAATAAACGAGGCTGGCGGGATCTCAAAATTTACCATTTTTAAAGCCGGTACCTCAATTTCACCTAGATGGTAGGTTTTGGACAAGTTTTTTGCCGTGATTAA
>JAUWTR010000339.1 GCA_030614645.1 Candidatus Aminicenantota bacterium | reverse complement strand
ATTTAAGGCTTTCTTTACCTTCAAATGAACGGCTGAAAGAAAATTCGCTTAAATCTGTATCCCATTCATCACTAACTATTAAATGGGCAAGATGTTTACTGAGGGCAGGGCCAAACATAAAACCATGTCCGCTCATCCCGGAAGCGATATAGAGGTTGTCTACTGAAGTTTTATCTACTATAGGATTCCCGTCCGGGGTCATGTTATAAGAGCCCCCCCAATGCCTGAGAATTGCAGCGCTTTCCAATTCGGGGACAAGACGAACCATCCTTTTCCCCATTTCCAGTAAAAACTCACGGGAACTGTTTTTACTAAGGCCCGGGACATTGGGAGAAGGAGTATAGCAGCCGATGACCTGCCCGGTTAACAGCTGTTGAAAATAGCAGCCGTCTTGCCGGTAATCAACTATCATAGGCTCAAATATTCTCGGTATTCTCTCTGTGATCATAGCTTCATGCCGCTCCGGGAAAATAGGAAGATCAAGGCCAATCTTTCGTCCCAACTCCTTTGTCCAGGGGCCGGCACTTAACAACACCTTCTCTGCTTCAATAACCGTACCGTCTTCTAAATAGAGAAGAAATTTTTCTTTTTTCTCAAATTTAATTACCGGATTATGCAGGAAGAAGTCCCCATCTCTTTCATCGATCTTTGTTTTATACCCTTTTAATACAGCAAAAGGATAAGCCTGCCCGTCATCCGGACAATAAGCTGCAGCTAAGAGCCCCTCAATATTAAGCTTGGGCACAACTGACAAAGCTTCTTTTGGGCTGAGAAGAGAGACATTTATCCCTTCTTTTTTCTGAATTGTTATATTAGACTTAAAGACTTCAACCATCTCTTCATTATGAGCCATAAGAAGATATCCGCCCTGATAAAATTCCACAGAAAATCCAAATTCCTCTTCCATTTGGGAAAAAAGAGAAACATTCTCTTTCATTACCGCGATCGAAGTTTGAGTAGAAAACTGTTGGCGGATGCCTGCAATACAGCGTCCAGTTGCGCCTGATCCAATATATTCCTTATCGATCACAGCCAGTTTTACGCCGTTTTTACTTAGATAATAGGCTGTGGCCATTCCCATTATCCCGGCTCCGATCACGGCAATATCATATCTTTTAGTCATATTATTTTCCTGAAAATTGGATAAAAAAATTTTATAGCACAAGGATTATGCTAAGTCAAATCAACTGAAATCTTGACAATTTTTTGGGTAAACTATAAGTTTATGTTTCTCGCCTTAACTATTCATAAATAATGGTGGAAGATGGAAAATCTAAGAATTGACTCAATTACAAGAAAGAAAAAGATAAAACTGTTCGTAAATGGAAAAGAAATCACTGCATATAAAGGGGAGACAGTGCTGGCGGCCTTAATTGCAGCAGGATATAAATCACTAAAACAAAATCCTGTCAACCAAGATCCCAGAGGAGCTTTATGCGGAATGGGAGTTTGTTTTGAATGTACAGTGACTATTGATGGCATTCCCAATGTCAGATCCTGTATGACTGAAGCCCAAGATATGATGGAGATAGAGATAAATGATTCAAGACAACAGTAAATACAATGTCATTATCATTGGAAGCGGATTCGCAGGTATCGTTGCTGCCGATATTCTGGCTGAACATGATCTAAGTATCCTTCTGATCGATGAAAACATCCACATCGGCGGGCAGCTGTTAAGAAAAATTCCGGAAGAACTTGGAGAGTATTCCGCATATAAACCGGAAAAAATAAAAAAGATCGGATTTGGATTTGTAGATAAAGTTAAAAACAACAAAATAGATATTTTGAATAACACTGCCCTGGTCGGCGTTTACGAAAATAATGAAATACTCATAGAATCCTCCAAAAAAAATGTTTTTTCGCTTAAATACGATATCCTTATTTTTGCCACAGGGGCAAGAGAGAGATTTCTTCCTTTTAAAGGATGGACACTACCAGGGGTTTATTCTACAGGGATGCTTCAGGTTCTTATGAAAAGTTCAGGCATTCTTCCAGCTAAAAAGATGCTTATCGCAGGTTCCGGCCTATTTCTCTTTGCCGCCGGATATGAATTCCTTAAAAACGGCGGTAAACTCCAGGGCATCATGGAACAATCCGGATTTCTGAATAAGGTCAAGTTCCTTCCCCAGCTTTCTCATCAATTTTCTAAGTTTGCAGAAGGAGGAAAATTTTTATCCAGGATCTATCTTTCCGGAGTTCCTGTAAAATACAGAAAAAAAGTAATAGAAGCCCGAGGAAATAAACATCTGGAAGAAGTAGTTGTGGGAAAAGTCGACCCCAAAGGCGGCATGATAAGCGGTACTGAGAAAACCTATAAGACAAATGCCCTTGCTATAGGTTACGGATTTGTCCCCAACATCGAAGCCCCTCAACTGGCCGGTTGTGAGCTGGAATACGCCCAGGAAAAAGGAGGGTGGACAGTAAAGGTCAATGACAGCCTTGAGACCTCAGTTGAAAACATCCTGGCAGCAGGAGAAATAACTGGCGTGGGAGGGGCTTTCAAATCTATAAACGAAGGCAAGATCGCCGCCTATTCAATCCTGAACAAGCTTGAGATCGAATCTGAAAAAACAACAGCCCCTTTGCTTAAAAAGTTAACAAAAGAGAGAAAGCATCATCTAAGCTTTGTAAGATGCTTTAACTCCCTCTATGAAATAAAAAAACAATCTATCCTGGAAATCCCTGATGAAACGATCATTTGCCGCTGTGAAAACATTACCATGAAAAGCATAAAGGAAACAATCAACATGGGCTGTAATGACCCCAATAGCCTTAAAATGTCGATAAGATGTTCAATGGGACAATGCCAGGGCAGAACATGTGCCCCTGTCATATATGACATCCTTCACAGCTTGTGCGATAAAAGCCGGGAAGAAATTGGGCTCTACTCAGTACGGCCGCCTTTTAAGCCTGTATCGGTAAGCTCCCTAACCTGAACTATTCAGAAAAACAAAAAACCAGTATTAAGTTT
>JAUWTR010000240.1 GCA_030614645.1 Candidatus Aminicenantota bacterium | reverse complement strand
CCCGTTTTTTTATTTTTTACGGGCAGCAGATGCTTTTGCCTTTTTGGACAATTTCTCTTTCTTCTTGGATTTTTTCTTATACTCACTCCCGACAAGCTCGATGATAGCTAGTTGTGCTCCATCACCTGCACGCTGGCCGGTTTTTATTATCCGGGTATATCCGCCGGGTCTTTCTGTAAAACGAGGACCGATATCCTCAAAGAGTTTTTTAACAACATTTTTTTCATAGACAAACCGTAAGACCTTACGCCTAGCGTGAAGGGAATTCTTTTTTGCCAATGTGATAATTTTTTCTGCCACCGGCCTTAGTGCTTTAGCTTTTGCAAGTGTAGTATTTATCCTCTCCTTATCCAGGAAAGATGTGACCAGACTACGCAATAGTGCTTTTCGTTGAGCTGAATTCCGGCCTAACTTTTTATTAGCAAGTCTATGTCTCATTCTTCAGCTCCTTCCTCTTTTTCTTCCTCCTCACTCTTACCTTCTATTTCCTCAAGTAATTGAGGGTGCAGCTTTATATTTAGGCCCAACTTTAATCCCTGAAGAGTGTCTTTTATCTCTGCTAAAGATTTTCGCCCAAAATTTTTGGTCTTTAAAAGTTCATCTTCCGTCTTTTGCACCAGATAATAAATCTTTTCAATTCCGCCAGCTCTAAGACAGTTATTAGATCTGACTGAAAGTTCAAGATGATCGATAGATTTAGATAAAATATCTTTTTGAGACATATAAGGAATTTCCTCTTCCTTATCAGGCTGCTCTCGCAACGGAGGTTCATCAACAATGTTCAAGAAAATGGCTAAATGATCCCTTAATATCTTAGATCCCTTTCCAATCGCATCCTGAGGATTGATAGCCCCAGTTGTCCATACTTCCAATATAAGTTTTTCGTAATCTATTTTTTTCCCAACTCGAGCTGATTCGACCTTGTAATTAACCTTTATAATCGGAGAGTGAGAAGAGTCTAAGGGGAGATAGTCAACACTGAGGTCCGCATTATAATTTTGGTCAGCAGAAACATATCCTCTATTATTGATCACTATCATTTCTATATCCAACACTCCATCCTTATCAAGGGAGGCAATATGGACATCTTTATCAAGTATTTCTATATCAGAATCATGAACAATGTCAGCAGCTCTAGCATCCCCAGGGCCTTTCATCTTAAGGGTCATGTTTTTAGGTTGGTTGCCAATAAGTTTTAACGGTAAGCTTTTCAAATTTAATATAATATCAGTTACATCCTCTACTACTCCTGGAAGGGAAGAGAACTCATGTAAAACACCATGAATACGGACATTAGTAATAGCAGCTCCGCTTATAGAAGATAGCAAAACTCTTCTTAGTGAATTGCCTATGGTAACACCATATCCTCTTTCAAATGGTTGAGCAGTAAATCTACCGTATGTTTCGGTCAATGTTTCATAATCACACTCTAGATTTCTCGGTCTCTGAAATCCTGTATCTGTCATAATTCCTCCTCTTCTGATACTGTATAAATCAATACCTTATACTTTTGAATAAAGCTCGACTATTAGATGTTCTTCCACAGGAATCGTTACATCCTCTCGTGTGGGATAAGAAATGACTTTGGAATTTTTCTCGTCAAAATTTACTTCCAACCAAGAGGGAATCTTTTTGTTTTTGTTTGATTCAATAATAGCACTCAGCTCTTCATGATTATCCGATTTCTTACTGAGAGAAATAACATCTTCTTTATCAATTAACATGGAAGGAATGGTTGCTTTATTTCCATTTATACAAAAATGTCCATGCGTTATCAACTGACGAGCATGAAAACGTGAATGGGCAAAACCTATTATATATACAACATTATCTAATCTTCTCTCCAACATGGAAAGTAGGATCTCCCCAGTGACACCTTTCTTCCTATCGGCTCTTTTGAAAAATAGCAGGAATTGTTTTTCTGTCATGCCATAATATCTTTTTATTTTTTGCTTTTCTCTTAGCTGAATCCCATACCCTAAGATTCTTCTTCGCCTGCGTCCATGCTCACCTGGAGGATAAGGTTTTTTTTCAACTGGGCATTTATCGGTTAAGCATTTATGTCCTTTTAGAAAAAGTTTCGTCCGTTCGACTCTACAATAACGACATGTGTGCTCTCTTTGAGTTAGCATTATTTTCTCCTTATAGAATTATCAATTTATACTCTTCTTCTCTTTCTCACTCGGCAACCATTATGGGGAATCGGGGTCACATCTTTGATAGATTTTATCTCAAGGCCTGCAATTTGGAGGGCCCTGATCGCAGACTCTCTTCCCGCTCCTGGCCCTTTTACGAGGACATCAACATATTTGACTCCTGCATTACTTGCTTTACTTGCGACGTCCTGGGCAGCAGTTTGAGCCGCAAAAGGAGTCCCCTTCCGGGCACCACTAAAGCCAGCAACTCCGGAGCTTGACCAGCATACAACATCTCCCTTCTTGTCGCTAATAGTAATAATTGTATTATTAAAAGAGGACTGAATAACAGCTATTACAAATCCAATATCCTTTTTAATTTTCTTCTTTTTTGTCTTTCTTTTTGGGTTTGCCATCTTTTTCTCACCTCTATTTTTTCATCTGATTCCCAAGCGGGCCCTTTCTGGTTCGAGCATTGGTCTTTGTCCGCTGCCCTCTGACTGGCAGTCTTCGTCTGTGACGAATTCCACGATAAGAACTAATATCTATCAACCGCTTTATGTTTGTACTCTGTTCCTGGCGCAGGTCACCTTCAATTCTCTCATCTTTTTCTAATATCTGACGAATTCTATTGACCTCACTTTCTTTTAATGAGTTAACCTTGGTATCTTTATCGATCTTTGCTTTTTCCAATATCTTATTCGCTTTTGACCGCCCAATACCAAAGATATATGTCAGGCCGATTTCAATCCTTTTATCCGGGGGTAATGTAATTCCTGCTATTCTTGCCATTTTAACCTCATTTATCCTTGTTTTTGCTTATGCTTTGGGTTTCTACAAATGACTCTAAGAATTCCCTTTCTTCTTATTATCCGGCAGTTTCTGCACATTTTTTTTATTGACGATCTAATTTTCATTTTCCGTCCCTCTATTTAAAACGATATGTTATCCTTCCTTTTGTCAGGTCATAGGGAGAGAGCTCTACAAGTACCTTATCTCCAGGAAGAATACGAATGAAATATTTCCGCATTTTTCCTGATATATGTGCCAAGATTTTATGCTTATTGGATAATTCGACGTTAAACATGGCATTAGGAAGAGTTTCAAGTACAATTCCTTCAGTTTCAAAAACACCTTCCTTAGGCATGCTCTCTCTCCTCAATTTGAGCTAATTTAGATTTTTTTTTATTGGAACTTAAAATCTCCATTCCTTTTTTTGTAACAGCTACGGTATGCTCGTAATGCGCGGATAGGCTCCTATCGCGGGTTACAGCTGTCCAATCATCCGCTAAAATATCTACATTCCAATCTCCCGCTGCTATCATCGGCTCAATTGCAAGTGCCATCCCTGATCTTATTTTGGGCCCGTGTCCCGGAGTTCCAAAATTGGGGATTTGCGGCTCCTCGTGTAATGAAAATCCAATTCCATGTCCAACAAAATTTCGAATAACGGAAAATCCATTTGTTTCCACATATTCCTGTACAGCTGCAGAGATGTCTGATACTCTGTTTCCTTCTTTAACCTGCTCAAGGCCTTTATATAAGCTTTCTTCAACGACCTTGATAATTTTTTTCGCCTGAGGCTCAATATTTCCAACCGGATATGTCACTGCTGCATCTCCATAATAACCGTCCAGGATAACTCCGAAATCAAGGCTGATAATATCACCATCCTGCAAATCCCTGTCAGACGGAATGCCATGCACGATCTCTTCATTTATAGATGTACAGAGTGAAGCAGGATATCCCCGATATCCTTTAAAAGCGGGTATTGCCCCTTTATCTTTAGCCATGCTTTCTGCAAAATTATCCAATTGATTTGTAGTAACTCCAGGCTTGATCAATGACTTTAGTTCAGTTAGAACCTCAGCCACAATCTGGCTGGCCT
>JAUWTR010000248.1 GCA_030614645.1 Candidatus Aminicenantota bacterium | reverse complement strand
GTGTGCTGGAAGAAGCCGCTGCTAAAAAACTCGTCCGGGCAGGAACTATTACAAGGGAAAGTATTCCTCCTAAGGTGGACCTGGTTGTTGTCCTGGGGGGAGACGGAACTTTACTGAGTATCGCCCATCTTGCGGCTCAGAAAAAAGTGCCGGTTATGGGGGTTAACCTGGGAAGCCTCGGCTTTCTTACAGAAGTTCCGCGAAGTGAGATGTTTTTATCTCTTGATGCCTATCTGGATGGCGAAAATAAAATCGTTAGCCATCGCCAGATGCTTGAAGTTTTCACCAGAGGAAAAACATTCTATTGTCTGAATGATATTGTAATCAACAAAGGTGCCTTGGCCCGCATGATCCAGTGTGCCATGTGGATCGACGATAAGGAGATCACTATCCCTCGTTCTGATGGCCTCATTATATCCACCCCTACCGGTTCGACTGCGTATTCACTTTCAGCCGGGGGCCCAATAATTCAACCCCAAATTCCGGCGATAATAATCGCTCCTATCTGTCCACACACATTGTCTTTTCGTCCTATGGTAATTTCTTTAGAATCAAGGATTAAGTTTAAGATACTGACGAGTGGGGAGAATGCTTACTTGACTCTGGATGGGCAGAGGGGGTATTTGATGGAAGAAAATGAGATCTTTGAAATAAGAAACAGTGCCTGTGCTTTAATGTTGATTTCCTCTCCCAAGAGAAATTATTTTGATTTACTGCAAGAAAAGCTTGGCTGGGGATAAATAACTATGTCAGAGAAGCTCAAAGTGTTTTATGTTTCTCCCGAAGTCTCGCCTTTTGCAAAATCCGGAGAAGTAGCTGATGTAGCGAACTCTCTTCCGAAATATCTTTCCGCTCTCGGGATGGACGTTTCTATTTTTATGCCTAAATACCGGCGGCCGGAGATCGAATCTTTATCTATGGAACTGCTCATTTCAAACCTTCGTGTCCCCCTGGGCAATAAACAAGTAAAGTGCCGGGTATTTAAAAGCGAGTTGGGAAAATACAGAATCTTTTTTATTGATAATGCCAGATATTTCTGGCGGGATAACATATATGGCTCCGGCAAGGATGAATATCTGGACAATGATGAAAGATTTATTTTTTTTAACCGGGCAGTACTGGAATTTATTATAAAAACAGAGATGACAGTTGATATTATTCACTGCAACAATTGGCCAACAGCTCTAATTCCAGTATTTTTGAAAACACATTATGCCGGGCTAAGCCGATTTAAAAAGACAGCCTCGGTCTTTACCTTGCATAATGTTGCTTTTCAGGGTGAGTTTCCCTCGGAGGCCATTGCCCTTACAGGACTTAACTGGGATTATTTAAAACCAAAGGGCCTTTCCTTTAAAGGAAAATTCAATTTTCTTAAAGGAGGATTACTTTTTTCGGATGTAATAAGTACGGTCAGCTCTTCTTATAGAAGGGAGCTTATGACCCGGAAACATGGTTTTGGAATGGAAAATATTTTAAAAGATCGCAGAAAAGATCTATTTGCGATCCGTAATGGTATTGACTATGAGAATTGGGATCCGGAAAGAGACCCATATATAGAAAAAAATTACACATTTTCTGGGATAAAGTCTAAAAAAATAAACAAACGAGACTTAATAGAGGAAGCAGGGCTTAATATTTCTCTTAATACTCCCCTTCTAGGACTTATTTCGCATTTTGCCGAGCATAAAGGTTTTGATATTTTGCTTGAGGTCATTGATGAATTAATAGCAATGGAGATTGGACTTATTGTTATGGGCCGGGGAGGAGAAGAATATGAAAAACGGCTGGCTGACGCCAAGCGTCGGTATCCGGATTGGATAGTTGTGAAACTTGGTTTTAATCCGGGATTTACTCACAAGATCGTAGCCGGGTCGGATATCATTTTAGTCCCCTCCCAGTATGAACCCTGCGGGTTAAATCAATTGTATGGGTTCAGATATGGTACTGTCCCTGTAGTAAGAGCTATCGGCGGATTAAAGGAAACAGTCGAGCCCTTTGATGAAAAATCTTTACGGGGGAATGGTTTTGTCTTCAAGGAATACTCACCAGAGGCGTTATTAGGGGCAATAAGAGAGGCAGTCGGTTTTTATAGAAAGCCCCGGCTCTGGAACAAGATCGTTAAGGCAGGATTTAGACAAAATTTTTCCTGGACGAGTTCTGCAAAAAGATATATTAGGCTTTATAGGAATGCCCTGGAACTGAAAAAAGGAGCCTGAGAATGCATACGAGAAAAATATTTGATGTTGTAATTATTGGAGCCGGGTCGGCTGGGCTATCATCTGCAATATATACGGGACGGGCAAAACTAAATACTTTGGTCCTGGAGAAAAGTATGCCGGGAGGCCAGATACTTATGACTGACTGGGTTGAAAACTACCCCGGTTTTCCCGAGGGAGTGGCCCCTTTTCCCTTGATGGAGGATTTTCGTAAACAAGCAGAGAAGTTTGGGGCTGAGATTGAAACTGCTGAAGTCAATCGAGTTAATAAGCAAGATAATCAGTGGCAGATAGTTTGTGGAGAAAGGAAATACCTGACTCATACTCTTATTATAGCCACAGGATCAAATCACCGGAAATTAGAAGTGCCGGGTGAAAAAGAGTTGACAGGGAAGGGGGTTTCATATTGTGCTACCTGTGATGGGGCATTTTTCCGGGACAAAATTGTAGGAGTTGCCGGTGGAGGCAGTTTAGCACTTACAGAGGCTGCTTTTCTGACAAAATTCGCTCGTGAGGTTAAGCTGGTTCATAGGCGGGCCCAATTCCGGGGGGAGAAAATTTTACAGGATCGGGCAACCCGCAATGATAAGATCTCTTTTGTATTGGATACTATTATTGAAAAGATAAACGGTGGCGAGAAGCTTGCATCATTGACCATAAAGAATGTTAAGACAAATAAGGTAAGAGAGTTAAGACTTGATGGGATTTTTATTTCTGTCGGCATGGATCCAAACACCGGCTTTTTAAACTCTCTGCTTGATTTAAATGAGAAGGGAGAGATTGTTGTAACAAAGGGAATGGCTACCTCAAAACCAGGTATTTATGCTGCCGGTGATGTTACAGATGCCTGCTCCAAACAAGTGGCGACCGCAGTAGGCTCAGGTGTAGAAGCTGCAATCGCAGCAGATGAATATCTGCAATTTAAATAGGAACTCCCTGATTCCCTCAAAGGACAACGGCTCAGCCATAACCTAAGATTCATCTAAGAGTCTCTATGAGCTAACTTTGGTCAACTTATCTAAACAAAACAAGACATAAATAGACTTATATAGACTTTAATTAGACCGCAACCAGGGGCTGCCAACTATCAGTTATTCTTGGTTTGTTTTTCTTCCTACAAGTGGGGAACTATGAGCGGCTTTTCTCCAACTCAGCTACTCTTTTCTTTAAGCGGCGTACTTCCTTTATCAGCTCGTACAATTTTGGAATAGAAGACCAGGCTTTCCGCCATTCCATAATATCTAAATGCGGAATACCCGCAACCATGGAGTCATCCGGGATATCTTTTGTGATCCCGGATTTAGCTGCTATTATGACATTATCTCCAATATTGACATGGTCGGATATCCCTACCTGTCCGCTTATGATCACATTTTTCCCTGCTCTGGAACTTCCAGCTATCCCAGCCTGTGCTATAAGGATACTGTTTGCGCCGATTTCTACGTTATGGGCGACTTGAACAAGATTATCTATCTTTGTGCCTTTCCGGATAACTGTCTTTCCCAGGGCAGCCCGGTCAATGGTGGTATTGGCGCCGATCTCGACATTGTCTTCTATAATGACTGTCCCGGTCTGGGGGATCTTGATGTGACTTTTATCTTTGTCCTGCAGATATCCGAATCCATCCGCTCCGATTACACAGCCGTTATGGATTATCACATGGCTGCCGATACGGATATTTTCCCTAAGGGAAGTATGGGAATGAATAAGACACTGGCG
>JAUWTR010000201.1 GCA_030614645.1 Candidatus Aminicenantota bacterium | reverse complement strand
GCTCCCGGAGGCGCCGGAATGCCCCCATTTAGCCCTAATCCCCCCAGCATTCCCCCTGAGGACGAAGTGAAAGCCTTGCAGCAACAAGCTGAATATCTACGGCAGCAAATGAGTAATATCACGAAAAGAATTGAAGCATTAAAGAAAAAGAAATAGAATATAAAATTAAAAATCAATTTCAAAAAGGTCAAAAAGGAGAAAAAAATGAAAGTTGCTATTTCCACGGACACTGGTTCTGTGTCTGCTCACTTTGGACGTTGTCCTTCTTATACTATTATTAATATAGAAGATGGCAAAATCACCAAAAGGGAGGAAATCCCCAATCCTGGGCATGAGCCCGGATTCCTGCCCCAGTTTTTAGCGGAAAAAGGAATTAACACCATTATCGCAGGCGGGATGGGTCCCCGCGCTCAGAGTTTATTCGCCCAGAAAAATATCGCAACAATAACAGGCATTCAGGGATCTGTTGACGAAGTTATCGAAAAGTGCTTAAAAAACGAGCTCAAACCCGGAGAAGACCTCTGCGGGCACAAACAAGAAGAAGTTCATGAGTACAGCGACAGCACCTACAAAGAACAGATATCAACCCGGAAAGGAACAAAGATCTGCATCACAGCCAAAGGCAAAGATCTCGAAGCAGAGGTAGACCCCCGTTTTGGCAGGGCACAATATTTTTTACTGCTCGACCCCATAGCAATGCAAATAGAAGCTGTGGAAAATCCTTACAAAGATACAGCCCAGGGTGCTGGTATTCAAACCGCTCAGCTACTCGCTGATAAAGGTGTCAGTGTTCTTTAAACCGGTCATGTCGGCCCTAAAGCAGCTGGTGTGCTAAAATCGGCTGGTATTCAAGCTGTTAATGGTGTGTCAGGTAAAGTCAAAGAAGTAATCCAGAATTTTGCTAAAGAGGTTAAATAATGTCTATTGAAGATGACAAAAAGAAAGTAGAAAAAGCTTTAGATAAAATTAAAAACCGCCTGCTCGTATTCAGCGGCAAAGGCGGAGTGGGGAAAAGTACTGTTGCTGCTAATCTTGCCCTGGCATTTTCCAAGCAGGGAAAAAAAATAGGGCTGTTGGACATAGACATCCATGGTCCCAATCTGGCCAAAATGCTGGGCGTTGAAGATAAACGCATGGAAACATCAGCTGATGGCATAAAACCAGTTGCTGTAAATAAAAATCTCGGTTTAGTTTCAATGTCTTTCCTGCTGGAAGACCCGAATCTACCGGTAATCTGGCGGGGCCCCATGAAAATGAAAGCGATCCAGCAGTTTTTAGGGGACGTGACCTGGGGCGACCTGGATTGGCTGATCATCGATTCACCCCCAGGGACTGGAGATGAACCTTTATCCATAGCACAGCTGATTCCTGCCTCAGGAGCAGTGATAGTGACAACACCACAAGAAGTATCTCTTATGGACTCCCGTAAAGCGATAGCATTTGCCCGCAAACTTAATCTTGACATCACTGGAATTATAGAAAATATGAGCGGATTGACCTGTCCCCACTGTGGAGAGAATATAGATCTTTTCAAACAAGGAGGAGGCCAGAAAGCTGCTGCCGAGTTGGGCATCCCCTTTTTGGGTAAAATCCCTATAAATCCCGATATCGTAACTTTGGGTGATGAAGGAAAGTCATTTCTAGACAGCCACCCTGATTCTGAGGCAAGTAAAGCTTTTATGAAAATAGTAGAAAAAATAATAAAAAAATAACTCAGGATATATACATTTATAAGAAGGAGTTAATATGAAAAAAGTAGGAATCATAATATGCGGACGTTACCAATCCTGCGGAGGGGGGAAATGCCTGCGGGCGCTTCAGGAAAGAGCCGGCGCATTCTCCATATACCCAAAAGATGAAGATGTCCAGCTTGTAGGCTATTCCTACTGCGGCAGCTGCCCGGGAGGAAACGTGGAATATGTACCCGAAGAAATGATAAAAAACGGGGCGGACGCCATCCACCTTGCCACCGGCCTTGTCGTTGGATATCCACCCTGCCCCAGGATCCGGCATTTCAAACAGTTTATCGAAAGCTATTATAAAATACCGGTTGTTATCGGAACCCACCCGATTCCCCTTAAATATTTAGAAGCGCATGAAAAGCTCCCCTTTTGGAAAAATACTAACATGGAGAAAATAGCTGGAAACCTGATGAAAGAAGACCGCTCCATCATGAAAGATTACAATTGACAAGGAGGTTAATATGCAAAGAGAAGGCCAAGGACAAGGCAGAGGCGGCGGACGCGGACGCCAGGGCGGCAAAGGATTGGGCCCAAGTGGTGAATGTGTATGCCCATCCTGCGGCACTCGCGCGCCACATCAACAAGCTGTCCCTTGTTACCAGATGACTTGCCCAAAATGCGGCAGCAAAATGACACGCTGAACAAATACAAATGCCGATATACGAGTATAAATGCCAAGAATGCGGCACAATTTTTGAATTATTTAGGCAATCCATCCAAGTAGAGAACAATCCAGCCTGTCCTAAATGCGACAGCCATAAACTTACAAAAATGCTTTCCGCACCAGCAGTAGTATCCGTAGGAGGCACCCAGGCGAAAGGTTCGACCTGCTGCGGACGTGACGAAAGATGTGAAACTCCACCGTGTTCTTCAGGAGAAAGCTGCCGCAGAGATTGACAGATAAGTATAGTTAACAAACTTAAGCTGATAAAGTTATTCATGATATAACAATATTTTCAAATTCATAAGGAATAAAAACTTGAAAGAAACAAAAAACAAAAGCAAATACACCGATGCAATCCATGCCGGGCAGCATCCTGACCCTGTCTAAAATAGACTGAAAAATATTTTATAAACAAGATGTTAAAAAAATCTCCTCTCCAACTGACAATAGTATACGACAATAACGCATTTATAAAAAATCTTAGAACAGACTGGGGATTTTCCTGCTTTATCAAGGGCCTGGAGAAAACAATTCTCTTTGACACCGGGACCCATGGTGCCCTTCTGCTTGCCAATATGGAAAAATTAGGGATTTCTCCCCTGGATATTGATATTGTTTTCCTCTCTCACAACCATAAAGACCATACTGGAGGATTAGAAGCTTTGCTTGAAAATAATCCCAAAATCCAGGTCTGGCTTCCGGATTTTTTCCCTTCGGACTTGAAATATCTAATCATCAATAAGGGCGCATCCTTTGTTAATACTGATAATTTTAAACAAATTTTTCAGGGCGCTTATACAACAGGAATCATCACAGGATGGATCAAAGAACAGTCTCTTATATTAGAATCAAATAAAGGGCTCATAATAATAACCGGCTGCGCCCATCCACGGATCACAAAAATAATCACTCTCGTTAAAGACCTGATAAAGCAAAATATACATTTAGTATTAGGCGGATTCCATCTATCCGGTTTTGAAAAACATGAAATAAACAAGATCATTACAAAGTTCAAAACAATAGAAATTGAAAAAGTAGGACCCTGTCACTGCTCCGGGGATGAAGCCCGTAGTCTTTTTCACACAGCTTATGCTGATAATTATATTAAAACCGGAGTTGGGAAAGAAATAATAATATAATGATCATTTCAATAGCCAGCGGGAAAGGCGGGACAGGCAAAACCACTGTAGCAATTAATTTAGCCCTGGCATTATCAGACTCACAATCCCTGAAATTCCTTGACTGTGATGTGGAAGAACCCAATGCCTACTTTTTTCTAAAACCGGAGCTCAGCCAAAAAATACCAGTCTCAATTCCCGTTCCAGAAATCAACGAAACAAAATGTGATTTCTGTGGAAAATGCGCTGAAATCTGCGAGTATAATGCCCTAGCCGTGCTCAAGGATACTGTACTTGTCTTTGCAGAACTCTGCCACGGATGCGGTGGATGCACCCTTCTCTGCCCGGAAAAAGCTATCACCGAGAAAGACCGGCAGATCGGAATCATGGAAATTGGTTCAACCGGCAAAATTACTTTTATCCATGGAAAGCTCAATATCGGGGAGGCGATGTCTCCTCCCCTTATCCGGGAAGTAAAAAAACAAATTAACCCTTCTGAGACTGTAATAATCGATGCGCCTCCCGGCACTTCCTGCCCAGTCATAGAATCAGTCAAGGGCAGTGATTTTTCTCTGCTGGTAACCGAACCGACACCTTTTGGTCTTAATGACCTTAAGCTTGCTGTAGAAACTCTAAAGCAGATGAATATCCCTCACGGAGTAGTCCTTAACCGGGCCGGGGTGGGAGACAACAAAGTCAAGAATTATTGCAACCGGGAAAATATCCCCATCCTGATGGAAATTCCCATGGACAGGAAGATCGCGGAAGCTTATTCAGAAGGCAAGTCTATTATTGAAACCATGCCGGAATATCAACAGAAATTTCTGACGTTATATAAAAAAATAAAAAACTTACAATGAAACAATTAGTCATAATAAGCGGGAAAGGCGGAACCGGAAAAACCATAATCTCCGCTTCATTTG
>JAUWTR010000062.1 GCA_030614645.1 Candidatus Aminicenantota bacterium | reverse complement strand
TGGGATGGAATCCTACGAATAGGTTATCCTTGGAGCGGGCTGCGTTTACCCAACAATCGAATTTTTTGTGGTTTTGTAAAAAATGAGTATCAGATATTTCTAATGTTTGGCCGAAATAAAGAATTCGGAAAGAGTCCGGAGCTTTTTTGGGGTCCGGTTTGATCATGATAGAATATATAACTGGAGATTTCTGAGGCTCCCAGTATGTGATAGTAAAGGGCCCGTCAAATATTTTATCCATCCATTTTATATTCATCGTCTCTTCTGTTTGCACGAAATAATGAAATATTATTGTAACTCTTATTCCTATCTAAGGCAATGGGGAATGGAGAATAGCAAATGGCGAGGGACGGAATTGAACCGCCGACGCAGAGATTTTCAGTCTCTCGCTCTACCGACTGAGCTACCTCGCCTTGACGTTAAAAAAAAGACAATCGAACCGTTTGAAAGTATAAATTTATCCCCATATTTTGTCAAACGATTTATTCCAGAGCAGGTGATAAATTGAAATACCATTGCGGTTGTGCTATTCTCCTAATCAGGATAACAAATGAAGCAGGTTTTTAAGCTATTAAAACTAACGATAACTGAAAAGAAGCGTCTTGTTTTTTCTTTTGTTTGTACTTTGTTTGTAGCTTTATTTACTTATATGTTTGTGGATTTGATCCAGCCTATAATGGATTATATGTTCAGAATGGCTCCGGAGGGTATTCCAGAGAAAAAGCGTTTTTTAGATGTTATTTTAAAGCTCTTCAATTTGAATATCGACCAGATGATAATATATTTGCCTTGGATGCTGCTTATCATAATTTTCGGCAAAGGATTGTTTGCTTTTTTATCTTCATTTTCTATGAGGTCTGTAGGCCTGAATGTCTCCAGAAAATTACGGAATGACCTCTATAGCAGTATTCTATACCAATCTTCAGGATATTTTGATGGCAGGTCTACTGGCGAACTTATGTCTCGTTTAACCAGTGATGTAGATAGGATCCAGGAAGCGCTTTCCGGAAGTGCTAAAGACCTTATGCAGGAAATGTTTATTTTATGTGCTTTGATGATAGGGCTTTTTGTAAAGGACTGGCATTTGGCTCTAGCTTCCTTTGTTATAGCTCCCCTGGCAGCGCTTCCTTTGGCAGTTTTTAGCAGTAAGCTTAAAAAGACAGGAAGATCGAACCAGTCCAGGATGGCCTACATCTATAGTCTTTTACACGAGACAATTACAGGGAATAAAATTGTTAAAGCCTTTACTATGGAAGAATTCGAGTTAGGGAAATTCTTAAAGGCCACAAAAAGTTATTTTAAAACCAGTATAAGGCTTGCTTGGATCAGTAGTTTATCTTCGCCGTTTATGGAATTCTTAGGAGGGGCAGTTGGTGCGTTTATATTACTGGTGGGAACTGACAGGATAGCAAAGGGATATATAAGCGCCGGAGATTTTGGTTCTTTTGTAATGGGGGTTTTCCTTATGTATACTCCTATAAAAAAGATCAGCCGGGCGAATAATGTTATTCAGCAGGGTGTTGCCTGTCATGAAAGGGTTCTGGAGGTTCTTTTAAGTAAGCCTCAAATTACCGAGCATCCTCATGCTATTTCTCTTCCAGATGTTGAAGGAAAGATCAAATTTGAAAATGTTTCATTTAGATATAATGAAACCGGATTAGTTCTGAAAAATATTGATTTTGAAATCATGCCGAAACAGACAGCGGCATTAATAGGATTAAGCGGTTCCGGTAAAACCACGATCATTAATCTCCTTTCTCGCTTTTATGATCAGACTTCTGGGACAATATACATCGATGATAAAAATATTCAGGAAATAAGCATTTCCTCTTTTCGCTCTCATTTGGGGCTTGTTACCCAGGAGCTTATTCTTTTTAACGATACTGTGCGTAATAATATTGCCTACGGCCTGGACCAAACCTCTGAAGACGAAGTCATCCAAGCTGCAAAGAATGCCGGAGCACATGAGTTTGTAATCCGGCTACGCCATGGGTATGATACTCAGATCGGAGAAGGAGGGGGGCTTTTATCCAGTGGGCAGCAGCAAAGGCTGGCAATTGCAAGAGCTTTTTTGAAAAATCCGCCTATCCTTATCCTTGATGAAGCCACTTCCTCTCTGGATTCGGAATCTGAGAGGCTGATTCAGAGGGCCCTGGAGAAGATCACCAAGAATCGGACAACCCTGATCATCGCTCACCGGCTTTCCACCATCAGAAATGCCGATATAATTTTTGTGGTTGATAAAGGCAGCATTGTTGAAAGAGGATCTCACGTAGAGTTATACCAGAAAGAGGGGATTTATAAAAAATTATATGATCTGCAGTTTCCTGTAGAAATGGGTGAAGAATATTGATCCATAGTATGACTGGTTATGTAGATAAAAAGTTTGATTATAAGACCTTTTCCTTGCGTATTAGTATAAAAAGCCTAAATCATAAGTACCTGGATTGGAATTGCCGGGGAAACAAAATAAGAGAGGTTGAGGATAGGTTAAGAGTTATCTGCCAGAAAGAGCTTTACAGAGGAAGGATCGAAGTCTATTTGCAAATAGATTTCCTGGATTCAACCCACTGGGAACTCCGGATCAATGAGGAATTATTCTCCAAGATCATTAGATCTGTGCAAAGAGTATCTTCTCGGCTGAAAGAAAAAGTTTCGTTTTCTGTAGATAATCTGTTCAGCATCCCCAATGTTGCGGAGTTGAGGAGAAAAGATTTGTCCCGGGAAGAACTGAATTTTCTAGAAGAAAGTTTTAAAAAGACTCTGGCTGAGCTGATAAAAGTCAGGCGAAAGGAAGGGCAGGAACTGAAACGGGAAATACAGAAGCATATCAAGGGAGCCAGAGAAGCTGTAAGGAGGTTGGAGAAACTGGCGAAAAAACAGCCTTCTCTTATTCGGCAAAAAATTGAGGTAAAGTTGCGGGAAATGGGGGAGCAAATTGTTCCTTCTGAGGAGAATCTGGTTGAAGAAACGGCTTTCATCCTACAGCGTTATGATCTGTCTGAGGAAATTGAAAGGACTAAATCACACATGGCTTATATGCAGGAGCTGCTTTCTCCCAGAGAAGAATCGCCAGCCGGCAAAAAGCTTGATTTTGTTGCCCAAGAACTTTTGAGGGAAGCTAATACGATTAATTCCAAGGCTCAGGATATTGACATCATAAAGCAAAGCTTAATAATAAAAAGCGAAGTCGAAAGCATTAGGCAGCAGGTGCAAAATCTGGAATAAAATTTATCATCTCCGCAAAATTGTTGCCATAAGGAATTTATGTTAATATATTAACCTGCACTATTCATAAAAAATGTTGATTATAAATGGAGATTTTATCGAAAACGAAATGAGTAATTGTTTATCCCTAGTAGTCAGTGTAAAATATTGATACAAAAAGAAGCATCATACATATCGACGTTTTTTATGAATAGTGCAGGTTAAATAAAGGCATAAGAACATGATTTTTGTAATTTCAGGTCCTTCCGGATGCGGCAAATCAACCTTAGTCAAACGGGTTCTGGGAGATATAAAGGATATAAAATTTTCGGTTTCCTTTACTACCCGGGAAAAGAAAAAATCTGAGAAAGAAGGAGAAGACTATTATTTTGTTTCTATCAATAAATTTAAAAGCATGATAGAAGACAATAAATTTGTAGAATGGGCAATTGTTCATGGAAATTACTATGGGACATCCCGGCGTGAAATTGAAAAGAAAGGCACCCGGAATAATCTTCTTCTAGACCTTGATGTTCAGGGAGCTCAGAAGGCAAGAGAACGATTTAAAAAAGCGGTTTTTATTTTTATTTTACCTCCGGGATTCCTGGAACTGAAAAATCGGTTGGAAAAGAGAGAGAGGGAGAGCCCGGAAGATATACAAAGGAGGCTGAAAGTCGCGCAGAAAGAAATAAGATCGTATGCTGTTTTTGACTATATTATTATTAATGATAAGTTGGATACTGCGGTTTGGGATTTGAAGTCCATTATTAATAGCCAGCATTGCCGTCTGGACTTATGCCAGAAAGAAATAATCCCGATTCTCAGGAGTTTTTCAGAGAGAGAATAATGGAAGTGCCCAAAAAAATAATTATCCTTGGTGTTACTTCATCCATAAGTATATATAAGGCCTGTGAGATCATTCGGGAATTTCAGAAAGAGGGCCTTGATGTACATGTAGTAATGACAAAGAATGCCTCCTGCTTGATTTCTCCCCGCTTATTCAGTGCTTTATCCGGAAATGAAGTATTGATGGATTTATTTGATGAGGACAGATCACCCAGTATTTCACATATAACCTTAACCCAGGGCGCTGATTTATTATTAGTTGCCCCGGCAACCGCTAATATAATAGGAAAATTTGCATCCGGAGTGGCAGATGATGCTTTATCAACGGTTTATATGGCTGCTGATTGTCCGGTTGTGGTTGCGCCCGCTATGAATGAAAGTATGTACCTGCGCCGCTGTACATATAAAAATATGCAGCGTTTAAAATCTGATGGGGTTAAGTTTATCGAACCGGATAAAGGCTACCTGGCTTGTGGCGAAGAAGGATTAGGGCGGCTGGCTTCTCCCAGTGAAATTGTAAAAAAATGTTTAGAATTTATAAATAAGGCAACAAGTTTAAACCATAAATGCGTCCTGGTCACGGCAGGTCCTACCCGGGAGTTTTTTGATCCGGTGCGTTTTATCTCGAGCCGTTCTTCTGGAAAAATGGGGTTTGAATTGGCCGAGGAGGCTTTACGGAGAGGAGCTGAAGTAATTCTTATTTCCGGCCCTTCTCATATCCCCCCTCATCCTGGAATAAAGCTTATAAAGGTTCAGACTGCTAAAGAAATGAAGACTGAAGTCATGAGATCTTTCGACCAGGCTGATATTGTTTTAATGGCTGCTGCAGTTTCTGATTTCACTTTTAATACCAAAGCCAAACAGAAAATAAAAAAAAAGGAATTGTCAAAAAACATCAAATTAGTAAGGACACAGGATATTCTTGCGGAATTGGGAAGAAAAAAAGGGAATAAAATTTTGATAGGTTTTGCTGCAGAAACCGGGGACCTGAAAAAGAATGCTTTACAGAAGGTAAAAGAGAAAAATCTTGATTTTATAGTAGCAAATGATGTGTCCAAAACGGATATTGGCTTTGATTCAGATGAAAATAAGGTTTGCATCTATTATAAGAGTGGAAAAAGCGTACTTACAGAAAAAAAAAGCAAATTGGAAATTAGCCAGATCATACTGGATGAAATTGAGGACATAATTGGGGAAAAATCAGGATAAGCTTCTTACCGACCTTCAGGAAAGACTGAATTATTTAACCCAGTTGGGAGTGGAATATTTCTATTTGCCCCCTGTTGCCAGGTCATCCATGCCCTCCCATAGATCTCGTTTCCTGGCTCTTGAAAAACAAATACAGAATTGCCGGGCCTGCCCTCTGGCTGAGACCAGAATTAATCCTGTTCCTGGGGAAGGAAGTATCACAGCTGAACTGATGTTTGTGGGAGAAGGCCCTGGTTATGATGAAGACCAGCAGGGGAGGCCTTTTGTAGGCAGAGCTGGTCAGTTGTTAACTAAGATAATCAATGCTATGGAGTTTAAGCGAGAGGATGTCTATATTACCAATGTCGTCAAGTGCAGGCCTCCGGACAACCGCAATCCGAACATGGAGGAATTGGAGAAATGTCAGCTTTTTTTATTTGAACAGATAAGGTTTATTCAGCCTAAAGTCATTGTTGCTTTAGGAAATGTACCGAGCCATTTTTTTTTAAAGAGGAAAGAGGGAATAACTTCTCTGCGGGGAAAGTTCTATAAATATATGAATATCCAGGTAATGCCGACCTTTCACCCTTCCTATTTAATCCGAAATGAAAAAAATCGACAGTTAAAGCGTTTAGTATGGGATGATATGAAACAGGTACTTGCCTTCTTAGGTAAGAGATGACCTTATATGCTGAAGTAATTGTCCCTCTTCCCCTTGAAAAGACCTTTCATTATATTGTGCCGGAGGATTTAAAAGAAAGAATTAAAATAGGCTCGAGGGTTCTTGTGTCATTTAGGCACAGGCTTATGACGGGTTTTATTGTCAAACTGCACTGGAAAAACCCAGCCGGTAAATACAAGCTTAAAGAGGTCAAAGAACTGCTGGATGACAAACCTGTCTTTACTTCCCCTTTCCTTTTATATACCCGGAAACTGGCTGCTTATTTTTATTCATCCTGGGGCAGCCTTTTACAAGCCTCTATACCTCCATCGCTGACAGTTAAAAGCCGAAAAAGGGTTTTCTTCTATGACAAAGCAGTAGAAGGGATAAACATGGCATCCCTTTCAAATGATGAGAAAAAAATATTAACACTTTTGCAAAAAAAATCATATATAGAATCTTATCTGAAAAGGAAGTTAAAGATAAGGGATCTGGGAATATATCTTCAAAGACTCGAAAAGAAGGGCCTGATTTTCAGGAAAGAAGAGGTTCAAAGAAAAAAGCGTGATAAAGATAAGTCCAATATTCCTGCAGCTGGGCAGCTTGAGATTGATTTTTCCCAGGATAAAAAATCTATTCAAGCTGCCGGTAAACTGACAAAGAGCCTGGATAAGCAGGTTTTTTCTCGGTTTCTTCTGTATGGTTCCGCTGAAAGAAGGGAAGGTGTATATTTTTATCTTATTAAACGCTGCCTTGCTCTTAAAAAACGAATTATATTCCTAGTTCCTGAGATTGCACTTACAGAAGATCTTATTCAGAAAGTTAAGAGAAGATTTACTGGAAATACAGCAATACTTCACAGCAGGCTTACTGAAAAAAAAAGGGAGCAGGCCTGGAAAACAATCAAGGGCGGGGCAGCTGAAGTTGTTATTGGCACCCGGTCAGCGATTTTATCTCCAGCAGAAAATGTAGGTTTGGTAATCATAGATGAAGAACAGGATGACTCTTACTATCAGAGGCAAAATCCTGCTTATGATGCAAGGATAGGAGCCAGGTTTAAAGCAGAGCAGGAGGGGGCTCTTTTGGTTTTGGGCTCTACCTTTCCTTCTGTAGAGGCCAGGTTCAGGGCTGGAGAACAGGATTATTTAATTAATTTGGAGAAAATTTCTTTCTCTGGCCAGGTAGAAATAGTAGATGAAGAAAAAGAAAGGAGGCTGGTTTCGGACTCTCTTTATAAGCAGATAAAATCAAGGCTGGCCAGAAAGGAACAAGTACTAGCCTTTTCCGGCCGAAGAGGGTATTCTGCTTTTCTGACCTGCTCTAGGTGTTCTTATATCCCTCGCTGCAAAAATTGTGATATCAGTTTGACCTATCACAAAAAAAGAGGAGAGTTGGTGTGTCATTACTGCAATTACACTATTAAATATATGAATGCTTGCCTTGAATGCGGAAGCAAAGTTGTGCTAAAAAAAGGTATAGGAGTGGAGGTAATAGGAGAAGAGTTTAAAAAGAAATTCCCGAAGAACAGGGTTGCTGTTTTTCATACTGATGAAGTCGGTAATAGGCGCAGGCAGGAAGATATCCTCTCCCGTTATAAAGATGGGGAAATTGATATTTTGGTAGGCACTTCGATGTTAGCCCACCGGTTTGACCTGCCGCCTGCTTCTATGGTGGTTATTTTTTACCCTGAAATTACCCTGGCTCTTTCTGATTATAAAGCGGCCCAGAAAACCTTCCTAAGTATATCTCAAATGTTGAGACACTTAAAAAAGGATAAAGATTCTCGGGCTGTTATCAAGACTGCTATGCCTAACAATTTCTGT
>JAUWTR010000241.1 GCA_030614645.1 Candidatus Aminicenantota bacterium | reverse complement strand
CCAGAGCCGGCTGGCTGCGATCGATCCGAGCAATTGGCCGGTCTCTAAGCAGGTCGATTACCATTTGGTCCGGGCGGAGATGAACGGGCTTGACTTTTACCATCGGGTTCTCAAACCCTGGTCACGCGATCCTGTTTTTTACCTGCCTTCCCAGGGAGGTGCCGGGCCGGCAATGTCCGGTTTCTCCGGTATTCGGTATCCCCGTCTCCCCCTCTCTGCCGACCACACAGCAGAACTCCGGATAAAGCTGCAGGCCCTGCCAGTACTCTACGAACAGGCTAAAGGCAATCTTATAGAAGGAGCAAAAGACCTGGCAACCATTGCCATCCATTATATTGACTATGAGGCTTCCCGCTACATTGATCTTGCGACTCGCCTAGTGGAGCTGCATCCGGATCTGGCTTCCTATGCAGAACAAGCCGGGAATGCAGTCAAAAACTATGGAAAATGGCTTGAGGAAAACAAGAGTAAGATGACAGCTCCTGCTGGTATTGGGATAGAAAACTATAACTGGTGGCTGAAGAATGTCCATCTCTTTCCCTACACTTGGGAAGAGGGCCAGACCATTGTAGAGCACGAATACAACCGCATAATAACCTTTCTTAAATTAGAGGAAAACAGGAACCGTAATCTTCCCCCCCTTGAGGTGGCAACTACCAGCAAAGAATATTACCGCCGTTTGGATGAAGCCCTCAATTATGTTGTTGAATTCCTCCGTGACGAGTAGATCTTAACGGTTCCCGACTGGCTGGACCCTGCAGATTACAGTGATCCCAATGAACCTAGAAGACCATTGCCCACGAATCCTAGTATTGATCATAAAGCCCGGGAGCGCGAGGTGCTTCCTGGTGAAACACATGAATTTATCGGCCACCTTTTTGATGAGCAGAGGTTAGAGCGTGATAACCGGCCGATCCGAGGAGTGCGACGCCTCTATAATATGGATTGGATCCGTTCGGAGGGATGGGCTGTCAGTTTGGAAGAGCTTTTAATGCAGGCAGGTGTTCTCGATAAACGGCCGCAAAGGGGAAGGGAAATTGAATACCTTATGAACGCTTCTCACATGAGTCTTTCGCTTCCTGACTTTAAAATGCACAGTAACGAAATAAACTTTAAGGAGGCAAGACAGTGGTGTGCCGAGATAATGCCGCGCGACTGGTCCCAAGAAGATGAACCCATGGTGTGGTACGAACAGCAATCCAACTTGCGTTTTCCCGCTTTTCATACGGGATGTGTCCTTGGTAAGGCCCAATTCATGCAGTTGTTCAGAGAAAGGGCTATGCAGCTGGGAGACAAATTCAATCTTCGCCAGTTTATAGACGAGTTTCTGGCAGCCGGTATGATACCCATGTCGCTTACTAGGTGGGAGATGACTGGATACAACGACGAGATACAGGAGTTGTGGTAGCGGGGGCTGGATTTGAACCAGCGACCTCCGGGTTATGAGCCCGACGAGCTACCAGCCTGCTCTACCCCGCAATGTGAGAGCTAATTATAGCAAACATTTTTACTTTGTCAATGACATTGCCTTAACTCTTCATAAAAAATTGCCGGCTCTTGAATGTTTTAGGGCAAAAAAAATATTATTTAAATATTTGCTTGACATAACATTCTTTCAAAAAATATAATTAAAAACTCTAAAAATGGCTCAATTTCTATTTTTTTTACTCGCTGTTGTATGCGTGGCATCAGTCTTTGGTATGATAATTTCTAAGAACCAGGCATACAGCGCCCTCTTTGTGATCCTCACTTTTACCTGCACAGCCGGACTTTTTGCACTTTTGGACGCTCCATTTATCGCTGTGATCCAGCTCATCATCTATGCAGGTGCAATCATGGTACTTTTTATATTTGTTATTATGATGATCGATGTCCGTAAAGGCATTGCTCCTGAGAAGAAAAAATGGACCTTGGTTTTTGCTTCCGGGATTGCAGTTATTCTATTGATCGAGCTGATTGTAGCTTTTAAAATGGCTTTTTCCCCCTTAAGCACTTCCCCAAGCCAGGCAATTGGCAATCCCTCTGACTTAGGATATCTTTTATTTACAAAATACTTATATCCGTTTGAGATCACCTCGATCTTGATCATAACTGCTCTTGTTGGAGCAATTATTTTAGTAAAAAAGAAGGAAAAAGAATGATTCCCCTAAGCTATTTTATAATCCTTAGTATAGTACTCTTTGTGCTGGGAATTATCGCCTTCTTTATTAAAAAAGATCTTATCACTCAGTTTCTGTCTGTGGAAATAATGCTTAATGCTGCCAATCTTGCTTTTATCACTTTTTCCAAATCAGCTTCTGCATTGGATGGACAGATAATCGTCTTTTTTGTCATAACGGTTGCAGCCGCAGAGGTAGCAATAGGCCTTGCCATTATATTATTGATTTACCGTCAAAAAAAATCTATTAAAACTGAAGATATAAAGAGTATGAAAGGATAAAATGACAGAAATATTCTGGCTTATACCGTTTATTCCCGCGATAAGTACTTTTATTCTTGTAATTTTCGGCTCCAAACTGCCCCGTAAATATATTTCTTTTCAAGCTTGCTTTGCTGTTTTTATTTCTTTTGTTATATCCATTATCTCATTGGTAGGCCTTCTGCAAATGCCCCAGGGCAGCCCCCCTCTGGTTAAAAACCTCTTTACCTGGATCCAGTCAGGCAGTTTTAAAGCCGACCTTTCTTTCCAATTCGATCCTTTAACTGCTGTAATGTGTTTTGTAGTAACCGGAGTGGGACTTCTTATTCATATCTATTCAATCGGATATATGGCTAAAGATAAAAGCTATGCTCGTTTTTTCACACTTATGAACCTTTTTACTTTCTCCATGCTGATCCTGGTCATGGCTTCTAATCTGGTATTGATGTTTGTAGGTTGGGAAGGAGTGGGTTTCTGTTCCTACATGCTTATCGGTTTCTGGTATGAAAAACATTCAGCAGCTAATGCCGGCAAAAAAGCATTTATTGTAAACCGCATTGGGGATGCCGGATTTCTCCTGGGCATTTTCTTTATATTAAGCTACATCGGCAGTGGAGAATTTTCTGCTATCAATGAAGCCATAGCCGGGGGAAGCATCACTCAGGGAATTGCCACCCTTATAGCGCTCCTTCTGTTTGTGGGAGCAGTTGGAAAATCAGCTCAGATCCCCCTTTATGTTTGGCTGCCAGATGCTATGGAAGGCCCAACCCCGGTCAGTGCTCTTATCCATGCGGCTACTATGGTAACAGCCGGAGTGTACATGGTCGCTCGTATGAATGCTCTTTATACCCTGTCTGGGACCGGAGCGAATGTAGTGGCTATCATCGGAGCTGTAACTGCCATATATGCAGCTACAATGGCACTGGTTCAGAATGACATAAAACGCGTTCTTGCTTATTCGACTATCTCGCAAATAGGATATATGTTTATAGGCTGCGGTGTAGGTGCATATGCAGCCGGTATATTCCACCTGTACACCCACGCATTTTTCAAAAGCCTGCTATTTCTTGCGGCTGGAAGTGTTATGCATGCTCTTTCCGGTGAACTTAATATGAAGAAGATGGGCGGGCTGAGAAAATACTTACCTATTACCTATCCGGTATTTCTCATAGGCGCTATAGCTATAGCAGGAGTACCTTTTTTATCAGGATTTTTCTCAAAGGATGCAATTCTAACCAGCGCCTATGCCCAGGGACAATACGGAATCTGGCTCCTTGGCATCCTCGGAGCTATCCTAACCGCTTTCTACATGTTCCGCCTGATATTTCTCACCTTCCACGGCAAAGAGCGGCTTGAACCTAAAACCAAGGCACATCTGCATGAATCTCCGAAAGCCATGACCATACCTCTTGTGATCCTGGCTTTCTTTTCTGTTGTCGCCGGATATATCGGAATGCCTGTAGTGCTGGGTAAAAACGTTAACAGGTTTAACAATTTCCTGGCACCTGTTATCCACGGTGGAAACGGACATGAAGCACACTTAAGTATAGGAACAGAATGGCTGCTTATCCTTATTTCAGTTATAGTAGCCTTAACTGGAAT
>JAUWTR010000069.1 GCA_030614645.1 Candidatus Aminicenantota bacterium | reverse complement strand
TTTGAGCTACGTACTATAAACTATAAACTTTATTATAGTTTAGCAACCTTCAGGTTGTTTGGCAACTGCTACAAACTATCAGCCTGAACTATTCATAAAAAATGTCGATATGGACAATACTTCTTTTTAAATCAATGACTCGTGAATAATCCAGGTTCCTCTGAACTATTCATAAAAAATGTCGATATGGATGAAATTCAGGTGTGGCTTGTGCTCGCTTCAGATTTTTAACGCCATTCTTCTTCATTTTTCTCGGCGAATGTCGATATGGATTATACATCTTTTTTAACGTGATCCCACATTATTCTATCTAGCTTAATTTTAAGTTTCAAGTTCTAAGTTTAAAAATTTCTCAAAATAAATTAAAATAACTCGAAAGGAGAAAACATGAAAAACAAAATGTTAAAAATCCAGGCGATCCTGCTGATAGTAATGTTGTCCTCATCTATGGCTCTGGCCGCTGCTTTACAGGGCAACCAAAATAAATCTATTGAAATCCCATTTAAAACATGGCTCAAAGCCGGCCCTTTTTTTAATAACCTTCCTGTATTTCATGACAACCTCTCTAACAAGTTTTCCCTTGACGACCTCTTAACATTTGACGAGCTTGATTTCTCTAAACTGAAACCAAAAGCCAATGATCACATTACCTGGCATGATGGAGCTTCTTCAATCTGGGAAGAGATCCAGATCGGGGAAAACGGAATACAGATAAAAAATTCAAGCAGCTCTCCCGCCACCTGCTATCTTGCTGCTTATCTCGATATTAAAAGATGGACCCTGGGAAAACTGTCCGTTACAAGCCCTCAAGTATTCCGCATATATCTTGATGGGAAACTTCTATCAACCAGATCCTCAACCAGTAAGGACTTAAAACCTGATACCATTCAACTTGAAACCGGCAAACACTTGCTTATATTAAAGACAGTCTATGACCCCAATGCTGATTCAGCTTGGGAGCTTAAAGCATCACTTTCTATTATAGAAAACTTTGCCCAGCCTCCCCCTTTAGTAACTCTCTCTCCTGAAAGCAATATGACCATCTCCCATCTCCTCAACGGCCCGAAAGCCACTAATATAACCATCTCTCCTGATGGAACAATAGCCGCATTAACGGTAAGGCAGGCTCTTCCTCCGAGCGATTCCTCAGAATCCTGGGTAGAACTCTACCGCATAAAAGACAATAAACTGCTCAGGACTTTCCGCGGGGAGACCTCTATATCACAAGTAAACTGGGCCCCTACCGGACAAAAATTCTCATACACAAGTTACAATAAAAAGGGCGGTACGCTCTGGATCGTTAACCTTATAAGCGGCACTGCTTTACCGCTACTTAAAAATACAAAAAACCTTGGAGGGCATACCTGGGCTCCGGACTCTAGCTATATTATTTTCTCCCTGGTCGAAGAAGGGAAAAAAGACCGGCCTGGAGTTAAAAGAATCATCAATAATGCAGACCGGATGCCTGGATGGAGGAACCACAGCTATCTTTACAAAATTGAATTAAAAAGCGGGATACGCCAGAGATTGACTGCAGGTTCTTTTTCTACCCACTTAAACAGCATAAGCCCTGATGGAAAAAAGCTGCTATTCTCCCGCTCCAAAGTCGATTACACTCAGCGCCCCTATACAATCACAGAATTATTTGCCCTCAACCTTGCCGGACTGGACACAAAATTGATATGGAGCGGCCCTTGGCTTAACAGCGCCCAGTGGGCTCCGGATGGAAAGAAAATTCTTATGCTCGGCGGGCCATCTCTATTCGGAGATATCGGAGTCAATATCCCCGGGGGAATAACTCCAAATGAATACGACATCCAGGCCTATTTGTACGACCCGGAAGTTGATAAAGCCATGTCCCTGACAAAAAACTTCACTCCCTCAATAAACCAGGCGGTCTGGAGCAGGTCCGACAATCGTTTATATTTCACAGCCACTGACCGTTCCTATGTCAGGCTTTTCAGATATGATTTTAAAAACAAAAAATTCTTCCGTATGTTTTGCGGAACAGAAGTTATAGGAAATTTTGAAATCGCCCGCAGCAAACCGGTGGCCGTTTACACCGGATCAAGCGCTTCGGTCCCTCCCCTAGCTTATGTTATAGACCTTGAGAACAAGAGAAGCAGTTTGTTCCAGGATCCCAGCCAGAATGATTACAAAAACATTTCCTTCAACAAAGTGGAACGCTGGACTTTTAAAAACAAAACAGGAGTTGAGATCGAAGGCAGGATCTATTACCCGCCAGATTTCGACCCTAAGAAAAAATACCCCTGCATCGTAAACTACTATGGCGGCACTTCTCCTATAACCCGGAGTTTCGGCGGGCGCTATCCGTTAAATCTGTATGCAGCCCATGGTTATGTGGTTTATGTCCTGCAACCAAGTGGTGCGGTCGGCTTCGGCCAGAAGTTTTCTGCCCGGCATGTAAATGACTGGGGAGTCACAACAGCCGAGGAGATCATCGACGGAGTTAAAAAGCTCACAGCTTCCCATTCTTTTATTGATACTGACAAAATAGGATGCATTGGGGCCTCATACGGCGGCTTTATGACCATGTACCTGCAAACTCAGACTAACATTTTTTCTGCTGCCATCGCTCATGCCGGAATAAGCTCGATTTCAAGTTACTGGGGGGAGGGATACTGGGGATATTTATACAGCGCCTATGCCACCGCCAACAGTTTTCCCTGGAATAGAAAAGATATTTACACAAAACAGAGCCCTCTCTTTAATGCTGATAAGATCTCAACCCCATTACTGCTTCTGCACGGTTCGGTTGACACAAATGTTCCTCCCGGGGAAAGCACTCAGCTGTTTACAGCACTTAAACTTCTAGGTAGAGAAGTAGAATATATCCAAATCCTTGACCAAAATCATCATATCATGACCTATAACAAACGTATCCTCTGGACCAGGACGATCCTCGCCTGGTTTGACCGCTGGCTGAAAAATCAGCCGGAGTGGTGGTATAACCTTTATCCGATATCCGAATAGATAAATCAGGAGAATAAATAAAATGCAAGATCCACAATGTGCAAAATGCCAGCCCAAATACTGTTACCATGGGAAAAAAGATGAAAAAATTCTGCCGGAATTCTGTCCGATGAAAAGCTTTAAAGACCTTATCCGGTCCACTTCTGAAAAATATAAAACTCAAGAACTACATGATTTTTTCATCCAGGCAGCAGTTACCGAAAAGGAAGCCTATGACGAAAAATACGCCCGGGAAAAAGGCAAGACCTTTCCTATAAGGCCCAGAATCAGAGAAGTAGCAGAGTTTGCCAAAAAAATCGGCGCCGGAAAACTCGGCATTGCATTCTGCATCGGCCTGGCAGACGAAGCAGCCCGGGCAACGGAAATATTCGAAAATCACGGCCTAAAGATCTGCTCAGCTGTTTGCAGCTGTGGCGCAATTGATAAAACCGAGCTTGGCATCCTTCCAGAACAAAAAATAAGAGACCCGGAAAATTTCGAATCTTCCTGCAATCCCCTTTTACAGGCGGAAATTTTCAACACCATTAAAACGGATTTCAACATTATAATCGGCCTTTGTATCGGGCATGATATGCTGTTTACAAAGTACAGCAAGGCTCCAGTTACGACTCTGATAGTAAAAGACCGCTTTTCCGGACACAATCCTGTTATAAGCCTTTATTCCCGTTATTATAAAGACATTGTATAACAAGAATTATTGTTATGATATAACTAGTGGTGTTATAATTTAATGGTACAATGTAAAATGCCAACAGGAGGGTGATATGAAAAAAATAATGCTCTATGTTTTAATGTTTGCTCTTACAATTGCATCCGGTTTTAATTCGGCTGTTAAAACCCCCCAAAACCCGGAAGTGAAGATCAAAGAAATGTCCCCATTCCCATACTGCAGCATTCAGCATAAAGGCCCCTACTCAGATATGGAGCAGGTAATCACTGAGCTTATGAATCTCATGCAAAATCAAAACATTAATCCGGCCGGACCGATGATAACCATCTACTTTACTTCCCCGAAAGAAAACGCTCCAGCTGATGCGGAATGGGAAATAGGCTTCCCGATAATGTCCCAGATAGCTGTTATCCGGGAACCCCTGCAAAAAAAGGAATGGAATCATCCCCAGGTCGCAGCTGCCGTACATACCGGGCCATATGAAAATACCGGGGACACTATTAATGTGATCTTTGACTGGATGGAAGAAAACGGTTACGTACAAGACGGCCCTATTTTGGGAAAATACCTTAATATGCCGACTGCAAATATCAGCCCGAATGACCTAAAGACCGAGATATGGGTCCCTTGTAAAAAATAGAACCGTCCCCTTTCAACATAAATGAGGAAAGGTTTATTTAATATAACCCAAAGATTTTAATTCTTCTATAGTTTTTTTATCAAGTTCTGGGGATGATTCCACTTGGACCTGTTTTTTCTTGATGTATTCTTTGTATTTTATGTTTTTTTTGAATATAAAGGCATTAACAAGAGGTTTTCCGTCCATTTTACTGCCGATAGGTTTATTCATCAGATACAAAATAGTCGGAGCTATATCATAAACTGATGCTTTTATCTCCTTTTTTGCAACATCAGGCCCGAGAATCATTAATATTCCATCCGGGGGGGGAGTTGTTTTTGATAACCCAGTATGATCATATCCTTTTTTATCAAGAGTAAAACCATGGTCTGACAAAATGAGAATATAGGCATCTTCTTTTTTTGCTTTGTTATAGATTTTCTCAACTATTTTTTCTTTATGTTTTAAAATAGGGCAGACTACATCAGAATATTTTACCTCAAATTCTTTTTTGTCCTCTAGGGTAATTATTTCTCCCTCTTTCTTAATTTTATTATTTATGTAATTTAAATATCCCTCTTCGAGAAAAAGGGAACCAAAATGCATAAACACATCAGGCATTCTAAAATAAGTCATAAACAGATTCTGTTCTGAAACATTTAAAAGATATTCTGTGGTTTTTTCGGTTATATGATCATAAAAGACAAACCTTTTCCAGGATTTAAGCACAACTACTTCTTTAAAGTTTTCATTGTATCTTATTTTGTATTGCTCAACATAATCCGGAATATTGGTGGATTGAATAATTTTCGCATACCTTAGATTCTTTGCGTCGAAATCTTCTTTTAAGATTTTGTAAAGTCTGCTGTAAAGTTTACCCGGATAAACAGTATTTATGTAAGATTTGAATTTGTCCGGATTTCTTAATACTTGATTCATAGCAACTTTAAACCTATCAGAAACGATTATCCCCTTGATTTTGTCAGGCGGAGCAGTTACAAACCAGTTTACTACAGTACTTATATTTCCAAAACTGTCGTTAATTTCCCATATAGATGGAACCTTTTTATCAGCATTTGAAAGGGGAACTTTTTTACCATTTTTATTATAGAACCAACCACCTATTCCGTGTTTGTCCATTGTTTTCCCAGTAGCAATACTGGTCCAGATAATAGCAGATAATGTTGGTTTAAAAGTTTTTAACCTTGCCCAGGATGATTCTTTCTTTAATTTTTTAAAAAAATTTAATTCTCCTTTTTTTATAAGTGGATCTATGATATCCCAATCTGCTCCGTCCAAGCCTATAACGTAGATTTTGGGAGTTTCGCTTGCATTTTCCCTGCTGCACTGAAAGGAGGATAAAAGGAGAAAACAAAAAAATATTATCACTAAAGATTTTTTCATTTCATTTCCTAAGTAGTCTTATATTATCATTTTATTTAATATGGATGTTTAATACAAGTTCAATTCTAGAAAACAGTTTTTTGCCGTACCGGGTCTATTCGAGCCTTCAGGCATCTCTCCTTTATTTTTACTGATATTTATTCCGCTAATCAGATTTCTCCTTGACTGAATATGATTGTTCGAGATAATATTGGTATGGAGAAGGCAATAGGGCTGAAATTTAACAAAAATGAGTGGAAATCAGAACAAGCACAAAGAGCAAATCCCTACAAATAATATGTATACTGGAAAGTTTAGAAAAATTTTCATAGCTTTAATATTTCTGCTTGTTGCTATTTCTTTAATAGGATTTAATTCGTGTAAAAAAACAAAAAATTACAACATTATTGTTATTGTCATAGATGCTTTAAGATCGGATCATTTGCCATTTTATGGATACAAAAAAAATACAGCTCCATTTCTTTCTGAACTATCTGAAAAATCAATTATATTTAAAAATGTGTTTTCAACCTCTTCATGGACAGCTCCTGCAACGGCATCATTATTTACATCATTGTACCCATTTCAGCATAAAGTTTTGATGGGATTGCTGGCTCTGAGACAAGCTAAAAAGATAAATCCCAAAATAGAAATTAACAAAATTCCCGATAAAGTAACCACAATTGCTGAAGTCCTAAAAAGGGCGGGTTATAAAACATACGGGATCAGTGACAATCTAAATATTGGAAAAATGGAGGGATTTGAGAAAGGTTTTGATATGTTTAAAACCAATAATTATGAAGGAGGAAAAAAAGTAAATCAAACCTTAAAAAAGTGGAAAACTAAAATAACAGAAAATGGAAAATACTTTTTATACATCCATTATATGGATCCTCATGCCCCTTATCATGGAAGAAAACCATGGTATGAAGAAAAAGATACATATAGAGAAAATTTAATATCAGCTTATGATAGTGAGATAAACTATACAGATGAATGTTTAAAAGAGGTTTTTAAACTATTTAAATGGGATAAGAATACTCTATTAATTATTACCTCAGATCATGGTGAAGGTCTCTGGGATCACGGGAAAATGGCTCATGGAAATAGCCTATACCGAGAAGAGATTCAGGTTCCTCTCCTGATTTATCTTCCCTCTTCCAGAACAAAAAAAGAAATCCGGACAAATGTAAGCCTTATAGATATACTTCCCACAGTCAGAGATTACATAGGCTTAAAAAGGAGTAGAAAAGAAGAAGGGATCTCATTGAAACCCCTTATAGAAAATAAAACAAGGAAAGAAAAAGAGAGGTATATTTTTTCTTATTTGTGGAAGAAGGTCAAGAATAAAATTGAGTTTAGATCGACAATTTATAAAAACTGGCAGTATATTATTAAATTGCCCAAGAAAAGGGAATTGTTTAATTTACAAAGGGATAAAATGGAAAAGGACAATCTCTTTTTTAATAGCAAATCAGAAAAACTTGTTAACATACTTGAGATAAAATTCAATAGCTTTTTAAGTAAATGTAGAAAGTATGAACAGGAATATTACACATATACGTTAAACAAAGAAAAAATGGAAAAACTAAAAAGTCTTGGGTATGTGAAGTAATATACCAGGATATATTTTACTACAAAAAGGAGATGGTTAGTTACTCATTAAATCGATTGTTTCATTATATCCTTTGCCAAGTATCCTCTGCGTATCACAATTTTAAAGATAGATTTATTCATAGCGTAAGGAATCAACGATATTTAGCCGCATTGCCCGCAGCG
>JAUWTR010000139.1 GCA_030614645.1 Candidatus Aminicenantota bacterium | reverse complement strand
GTGGGCAATACAGGAAACAGCGAGATTGAATTGGGTCCATCAATGGCTCCCTTCCGTCCGTTCCGTTCTCACCTTAAAATTCAGCAGAACAATATCTTTGCTTTTGAGTTTGTGATTAATACCTGGAATCCGGATACGAAAAGTAGAATGAGCCTTAATCTCGAAGACGATGCGATTGTTACCGAGAAGGGAGTAGAAGCACTCTATCCTCATAATGATCGGATTATTGTTATTCGCTGACAGGTGTTGGGAGTTTGTGCAGTCGGATCTTCTTGTAGTAAAAGTTTTCTATTATCATTTGTACTTGACCGAAAATGTGATAAAGTAAACCTGTTTCCATGAAACAAAAATTAACCTCAATCATCCCTTGTAAAAACGAAGAGTTAAATATCCGGCCTTGTATAGAATCCCTTTTGGATATCTCTGATGAGATAATTGTTGCAGATTCAGGGTCTATGGATAAGACCATGGAAATCGCCAGGGAATACAATTGCCGCATCATAGAAAGGGAATACGTTTACTCAGCCGATTTCAAGAACTGGGCAATTCCTCAGGCTAATCATGAGTGGGTTTTGATTGTGGATGCGGATGAAAGAGTAACTCCTGAGCTTGCGGAAGAAATTAAACAGGAATTGCAAGGAACCCATCAACATGATGGCTATATCATCTACAGAAGAAATTATATTTTCGGGCATGTGGTCAAACGCAGCGGGTGGGGAACCGACAATGTGCTCAGACTTTTCAAGCGGGAATTGTCTCGATACAAAGACATGAAAGTCCACTCAGAAATTGTAATTGAGACCGGCCGAGTGGGAAAGCTTAAAGGAAAACTGGAACATTTCACGTATTGGAATTTTGGGCAGATCACGAAAAAGCACGGAAGATATGCCACCTGGGCGGCAGAAGAACTCAGAGATAAGGGAGTCAAATCCGGATTTTTGCAGATGACTTTTCTTCCCATGTGGAGATTTTTCAGGCAGTATGTCATCCAGCGTGGATTTTTGGATGGGATTCCAGGCCTCATAGTCTGCACTATTTCCATGTACTATGTATTCCTCAAATATGCAAAACTCTGGGCCATGCAACATGGATTAAAACAGCCAGATCCAGAGAAAGACAGGAAGGCGGGATAGTTCAGAATTTTTTTATAGCCTGATACACTTCAGACACTTCAATATTCGTCATGCATTTGACTTCATCATACTTGCAGGATTTTTGAGGGCAAGGTATACAGTCTAAATCCAATTGGATGATTGTCACATTCTCTTTTCTGTAGGGGCCGCTGATTTCCGGAATATTGGGGCCGTAAAGGGCAACAATGGGAGTATTAGTCAGGGAGGCTAAATGAAGGGGGCCTGAATCGGCCCCGAAATATACATCCGAGTGTGCTATCATGAAGAGTATCTCTTTAATCGAGAGTTTCCCGGTGAAGTCATGTATATTATAAAGGTCTCTTAGATATTTGCCCCTTTTTTCTTCCTCTTCCCCCTTCCCGATTAGGAAAATATTATAATTATCTTGACTCAACAGTTTAATCAGAGAGGAGAAATTTTCGATTCCCCAATCCCTATATCTTTTCTTTGCACCAATATGGATGACGATTTTTTTATTGAGTTCTACGATTTTTGTAATTTTATTGGAAACATGCTTGGCGCTGATTTTAATTTCTGGATAAACTGGTATTTCTTGGGTATCAATGCCCAGTGGAGTTAGAAGCCTTGCTTGGTTCTCCACCGAGTGTGAGTGGAGGTTTTCAGATTTTCTTGGCACCAGTCGATTGTAGGCCCAATTTCTGTTAGGAGTTCGGTAGCCTATTCTGTTTTTTGCACCCGAGAGGAGTGTTAACAGAGCGCTCCTTGGGCCAGAGTGAAAATCTATGACCGTTTGTATCCCTAATTTTTTTATTTTTTTCCTGAATCGAATAATCTCTTTTATCCCCATCCGATCAGGAACGGTTATGACCTCGTTTATGCCTGGAATGATCTCAGCCGCTTCTTGAAATCTCGCCTCAGCTAGATAATAGATTTCACTTTCTGGATAATTTGTTTTATAGAGTTGGACAGCCGGAATGGTGAACAAGATATCTCCCAGTAATCTCAGTCGGATGATGAGAATCGTTTTTTTTATAATGGACTCCATATTTTTTCAATTGAAGATTTTTGTTAATACATTATCATGTATTAACTTTCTTCAGCAGCCAAGCCATATTCTCACCGAGGATCTTCATGGTTCTTACACCTTCTTCATCGTTGTTTGCATCACCGGGCTGTGATCCTATTCCCATATTCCAATATACGGAACCTGGAACGATCATTTGATTTATGAAATAGAACTTATTTATTGCATCAAATACATTCACGCTTCCGGCCCGACGAACCGCTACGATCGGCGCTCCTATCTTTCTTTTAAATAAATAGTCATTTGCGATCCCGACTAAACCTGCCCGGTCTATCAGAGCTTTTATATTTGAGCTCACGTTAGCAAAATAAGTTGGTGAACCGATGATTATGGCATCAGCTTCATCCATTTTTGTAATTAACTCGTTCATTTCATCGTTTTTGTTTATGCAGCTTTTGTCTTTGTTTTGGAAACATTTGTAGCAAGCCATGCAGCCGTTCAGATTTATTCCGGCAAGCTCGATAAGTTCGGTTTCTATTCCTTCTTTTTCCAATTCTTCAAATACTATTTTTGTAAGAGCGGAAGTGTTGCCACCTTTTCTTGCACTTCCGATAATTGCTAATACTTTCATTTTGTCTCCTCTTTGATGAAATGAAATCTAACAATATAATTTACCACAGAGAGCACATAGAAAAACAGAATTATTCTTAATATGCTTCATTCTCTTATCTGGATACCTCCCGAAGCTCAGCAGCGGCCATTACTCCCTACTTTAATCTCAGGGTAGATCATTCTGTAGAATGGGTAGAAGGAGGAGTAATTTATTTTCTGCGGAAAATGAGGTAAGATATAAGTGTTCCAATCAAATTTCTAAGGATAGAAAAGGAGAGAATATGTGTGGACGAGAAAACGGCTGCTGGAAGCGGCGTGATTTTATCAAGGGATCCCTAATCGGGCTGGCTGGACTGCCGGCTCTGAAATCTTTTGGTATACCGTCATTGGATTCCTTCGGATCTGAAAAGGGTTTGGGGAAGAGCAGGACTAAACTGGTGCTTGTGGCCACCGAAGACAGGGAATCCGGGGTTAAAACCGTTCTTGACCTGCTGGGCATGTCCTCTGCCAAAGGTGAAGACATCTTTATCAAGCCTAACTTTAATACATCCGATCCTTCTCCCGGGTCCACCCATAACGATACCCTGTCCGCTCTGGTTCGCTATTTGAAGGAAAACGATACACGATCCATCAAGGTTGGAGACAGGAGTGGACCGGAGCCGACGGCCCAGGTTCTTGAAAAAAAAGGAATTCTTGACATGGCTTCCGACCTGAATTTTGAAGTGGTCAATTTTTCCGCTTTGGAGGATAAGGATTGGACGCCTGTTAACCGGTCCGGATTTCACTGGGACAGCGGCTTTTTTGTTCCCCGGATTTTTCAAGATTCTCGGTATATCGTTTCAACGTGCTGTTTAAAAACCCACCAATTCGGGGGAGTGTTTACCATGTCCCTCAAAAACTCCGTCGGCATCACACCTAAAAAACTGATGAAAGAACTCCACGGCAAGCGACAGACGGATATGCGCCGGATGATTGCCGAGATAAACACGGCTTATACGCCCCGGTTCATCCTCATGGACGGAGTAGATGTGTTTGTGGACGGAGGTCCCATGACCGGAACTAAGAAAAAGGCCGGCGTTATGATCGCTGGAACTGACCGGGTGGCTGTGGACGCGGCGGGCCTGGCCGTTCTCAAGCACCTCGGCTCCAACGATGCCATCATGAACACGCCCATTTTTGAGCAGGAGCAGATTGTGAGGGCTGCAGAGCTGGGCTTAGGAGTTCCTTCTGCCGAGAGGATTGAATTCGTCACAGCCGACGAGAAAAGCCGTGCGATGGCCGACAGGCTGAAGTCTTGTCTTGCCGGTTATGAGGTTTTTTAGGCAGGAAAAAACATGAAATGTCCTGGCCAGGATACCCGCTACTGGAAGCCAGGGGATATCTTTGAAATCAAATGTCCTTTCTGCAAAAAAGAGATTGAATTTTTTAAAGACGATGTAAAAAGAAAATGCGATAAATGTGGAAGTACAATCCCTAATCCCAAGCTGGACATGGGGTGTTTGGAATGGTGTGAGTTTGCGGAACAATGTGCCGGTCCTGAACTCCTGGAAAAAATTAAAAAATAGGAAACAGGCTATTTATGAAATATGCAATATCAGGGAAAGGAGGAACCGGCAAGACAACAGTGGCAGCTCTTCTTGCCCATGCCTTTAACCGGGATGGCAACAAAGTCCTGGCTGTTGATGCAGATCCCGATGCTAACCTTGCTGCAGCTTTGGGAATTTCTGAACAACAAGCAGCAGCCATTACTCCTATATCCAAGCAGCGTCAATTAATCCAGGAAAGAACAGGGGCTATCCCCGGTAAATTCGGTCAGCTTTTTAAAATAAATCCGACTGTAGCTGACATTCCGGAAAAATTCTGTTCCGAGATTAAAGGAATAAAAATTTTGGTTCTGGGTGCTATCCAGCAGGGCGGAAAAGGATGTGCCTGTCCAGAAAACGTTATTCTCCAAAATCTGTTATCGGAAATTATCCTTAACCGCCACGAGATTGTTATTGTTGACATGGAAGCCGGGATTGAGCACTTGGGAAGAGCAACCGCCCGCTCGATTGATAAAATGCTAGTCATAATCGAGCCCGGTTCCCGAAGTATTGCTACAGCCAGGATCATAAAAAAAATGGCCTCTGAAATAGGGATCCAATCTTTCGGTTTTATTGCAAATAAAGTCCGAAACATAGAACAGCAAAAATGGATAACCAGGCAATTCCCCTCAGAAGAGATCCTGGGTATTATCTCCTATAATAAAATAATCCAGGATTCTGATATAAATCAAAAGCCGCTGATTGAAACATGGGATAATAAATTAAAAAAAGAGTTCGATTTAATCTATAAAAACATTTAAAAGAAAAATTCTGATTTTGAGGTTGAAAATCTTACGGCTCTATGATATTTATTATGCACTATGTCATTTGAACCTAAATGTAAAGCAACCGGTATCGGCAGTTTTCCCCATACTGAGGCAGCTGTCGTATGTGACCTTATTTTAAAGTATCTGCCCGAGATAGTGCTTTGGCCGCAGCTGTCCAATGCTGATTTTCGCGAGCAGATGGAGATTCAATTCAGTGAAGGTTTCCCTTGTGTAAAGCTTGATAAAGACAAAAATCGCATGTATTTTGACACAAGTGGCGATCCTTCCGCTGCTCTGGAAAAATTTTATGAAAATGTAGCTTTGGAAAATCTGGATTACTTTAAAATCTCTCCGGATTTCAGCCGCGGTATTTATGCTATGGAGGAAAAATTATCTGCCCCTACATTGAGTTCTATCGAATATTTTAAACACCAAGTCACAGGGCCGCTCACCTTTGGGCTTGCTACAGTTGATCAGGACAAAAGAGCCATCTTCT
>JAUWTR010000104.1 GCA_030614645.1 Candidatus Aminicenantota bacterium | reverse complement strand
CGCAAAAATTCAGATGGAAGGGTGTATAACCATGGGATTGGGATATGCCCTTAAAGAGGATATCCATTTTAAAGGTGGAGAGATTTTTGAAACTAATTTTGACACCTATGAGATCCCCAAATTTTCCTGGGTTCCCAAAATTGAAACACTCCTGATCGGTGATAAAAATGATGCTCCTCAGGGAGGAGGTGAGCCCGCTATAATCTGTATGGGCGGTGTGATCGCCAATGCTATCTATGATGCCACAGGAGCTAGAATGTTCCAGCTTCCTATGATCCCGGATCGGATAAAAGAGGCTCTTAAAAAAATCTGACTCTAAAAAGTATATAAGGCAAAAATTAATGAAAAAAGTACTGCTTGGTTTTCTCATTTTTGCAAGTTCCCTAGCTTTGATACATCTTTTCAGCCAGGAATTTACTTATGTTGGCACCGAAAAATGTAAAACATGTCATACAGCAGAGGACAAGGGAAATCAGTATTCCCTTTGGCAAATGAGAGGACATTCAAAAGCATTTGAAGTGCTGAGCTCAAAAGAAGCTTTTAAAGCCGCTGCGGATAGAGGAATAAATGGTCCACCGGCTGAGAGTCCTGAATGCCTAAAATGCCATGCGCCTCTTTTCGAAAAGTCTCAGCAGCTAATGCAAGAAGGAGTTACTTGTGAAGTCTGCCATGGTCCCGGAAGCGCTTACAGTAATCAGTATAGAATGAAGAGAAGAGAAGAAGCTTGGAAAAACGGTTTGACCAAATATAATTCCTGCGAGACAATAAAAAACAAGTGTATGGAATGCCATGGAAACGAGGGATTTGATTTTGTGACTGCGTGGGAAAAAATCAAACATTCGCTACCAGGAAAAAACTGATGATTCTTAACATTTGGAAATAGTTGAGTCCTAAAAGGAGATAAGCATGAAAAAGAAACACAAATTTTTGTTGGGTCTACAGACGCCTTTATTGGGCTTTTTGGGCCTATTCCTGGTTCTTGGCTTTTTTACTCTAGTTCAAACCACAGCCCAGGCTCAGGAAGAAGACGTTATATCTTCAGTATATGATCTAAAATATGAAGATATAAATATGAAGGAATGGAATAAGCGGATTCGTCAGGAGGAGTTTGACCTTATTCTGCCTCAAGTCATGCGGGAGCATAATATCAACATGTGGATCCATGTGATGAGAATAGCAAATCCTGATCCTTTTGGCGCAGAAGAACTGGGCAGTACCTCTGGAGTTTTTGTCTTCACAGACCGGGGTGGCAAAAGGATAGAACGGGCGGTTCTTGGACGCCGTTGGGGTGCTTCTCACCGGGGACGGAGAGAAAAGAGGAACTTGGTTGAAGAATCTGGAGCCTACGACATAATCTACGATCCCATCCGGATACAGGAACCAGTGGGCGGCCCCATGTCAGAATATGATTACCGATTTAAGGGGCTTAAAGAATTTGTCGAAGCACGTGATCCTAAACGCATTGCCGTAAATTTCAAACATGATCTGGGACCTTGGGTGACTTACAACCGAGAAAACGACGGCATTTCGCATACAGACTATCTCCTCTTGACTGAAGAGCTCGGTAATAAATATACCGGCAGGCTGGTCTCATCTGAATATGTGCTGATGGATTACATTGTAAAAACAGTGCCAAGCGAAATTAAACTCCTTAAGAAAATGCGCAAAGCGGAAATTGAACATATAAAAAAAGTTTTTGCTCAAATCGTACCGGGCAAAACTACAGATCTTGAGGCAGGAGTAACTGTCTTTCGCCGGAGAAGTACAGGCGTATCACAAAGAGGAAGAACTAAAGGCTATGAAAAGGCTGTGATCCAGGGCGGCGATATCATCACAGCAGAATGCCAGGGAATGTATGCCTATGTGCTCCGCAAAGGCGAGACTGAACCGCCTCCGGAAATCAAAAAACTCTGGGCAGAGTATCTGAAAATCGATAAGATTCTGGCAGATACTATCAAGACGGGCCTTACCCCACGTGAACTACAGAAAATCCATAAACAAAAATTTGAAGAGCAAGGGGTTATTCTTAGGGATAACCAATTGCATATGGTCAATCCAAAGAATGATTTTCCCGTTTATGCCGCCGGTTTTGATCCTGAAAAAACCCATCTTAGTATCGACGCCCATGGTATGGAAAAAGGAGCACGTGCGAGGAAGGACGAGAATTATTTTGGCCCCAGGATCGGTTCTCTCGGCCCGGATTGGTCAAAAAATACACCTCTCCCCCTCAATCACCATTTTGTTTTAGAATATTTTTTCTATATGCCCTCCCCTTTCAGCAAAGACAAAGACCAATATTTGTTCTGGTGGGATCATGAGGAAGCAATTGCCACTCCAAACGGAGTCGAGTATTTATCTGCACCCCAAAAGGAGCTTTATCTTATTCATTAATTATTCCTAAATCGTAGAGCAAGGAGGTTATTTAATGTTTTATCGAAAAATTTTATTTTATACTCTTTTTTTCTGCTTATTTCTGAGCTTCTGTAGCTCGGAAAAGGTTGAATCAGGATCAACTGATACAGCCATGACCAAAGCAGAGGCTCAGGAAATAATGAACCAGATTCGCAGAGACAAGTTTGACCTTATCCTGCCTCAAGTCATGCGGGAGCACAATATCGACATGTGGATTCAAGTAATGAGAAAAGGAAATCCTGACCCTGTTTCAGCTAATTTAGGAAGCAATTCCGGTGTTTTCATATTTACTGACCGTGGTGAAGAGAGGATAGAACGGGCAGTTTTCGATCATAGTTCGGATTTGGTTCGAGAATGCGGCGCCTATGATATAATTGCTGAACCGGAAATTAAGATCCCTTTAACAGGCTATCCAGACAACCGGATCCCCTTAAGAGAATTATATAGAGCGGGAGGGACTGAATGGCCGGGAGGTCCGAAAACAGAATTAGACTTCAGATTTAAGGCCGTCGGAGAGTTTGTTGCTAAACGCGATCCCAAGCGTATTGCTCTAAATTACTTGGAAGATCTGGGATCTCCCATATTTTATGAGTTTCCCAGGTTAAGATCTGATGGCATTTCCTACACTGACTATAAACTATTGGTCAAAGCTCTTGGTACAAAATATGCAAAAAGAATAGTCTCTGCTGAATATCTTATAACAGATTACCTGGCAAGACCGGTAAAGAGTGAGATTGCCTTATTTAAGAAAATGCGTAAGCTGATTGCAGAATCTTTCGAGAGACAGTTTGCTCAAATCGTGCCGGGTGTAACCAAATTTAGCGATCTTGAAGGGAGTCGTACTGTTGTGGATAAGAACGGAAATAGAGGAAGAGATGACTATGTGCTCCAGAAAGGCGACCTGATTTGTCTACAAGGTGGTTGCCAAAGCGGCTGTTATTTGGATCCTGAGTGGAAGTTTGGGAACATATATGAGGTTGCGTTTGAATATGGTTATCTTTGTGAAGAAGATACAGAACTGCCTCCAAAACTCAAAAAGGCCTGGGCAGATGCCCTGAAAGTCCGTAAGATCATCGAAGCCAATGTCAAGGCAGGGCGTACGGCTGGAGAAACATTTGAAATTCTAAAACGAAAAATTGAAGAAGCAGGATTTATCTATGTAAACAGACAAATCTATAACAAAGACTTGGATCCTGAAAAGACCCAGGTTCCTCTTGACATGCATGCTGCAGGCGCAGGAATTTATGCCCCCAGGATCGGTCCTTTAGGTCCGGATTGGCAACGGGATATGATCCTCCCCCTTAATCACCACTTCTATTTAGAATACTGGGTCTATGTGCCCATGCCTGAATGGGGGGAAGGAAAATATTTATCTTTACAATTTCATGACGGTGCCATTGCTACTGAAAGCGGAGTTGAATATTTCTATCCACCGCCCCTGGAGATTCACCTAATTAAAGATTAGTAAATTATTTTCCTTAAATTTATTCTATAATTAAAAAAAATAGTTTGGGGTGTGTCTTTAAAATAACCTGCCTCACGATAGTATCGCATCTGGCCTATATCATCCGTTACGAGTTTATCCGCTTGTCTGAGCGCATCTCCTTGCCAATAGGAATCAAAATCCACAGGGCAGGCAAACGAGACCTCATTAAGCCAGCCGGCTTCAATTACAGGATCCGGATGCTTTAGAATTGGACCGCTTGTAACTACTAGGTCAAGAACCACGGAATAAAACTCTACTTTCCATAGGAATCAAGAATATCATTAATTTTTCTATACTGAGAAAATCATCAAATTCATAACGTTATATAAAAAGAAGAAGAAAAAAAGATTAACGTATTGATATTAATTAAAATGCTTTGGCCTGCTCCCTCATCTAACCAAGCACATAGGATTGAAATTGAAATAAATCTATTGACAATTTAATTAGATGAGTTTACAATTTGGAAACAATTAGTTCAGATATTATGAACATTTTGTTTATGAAAAATGAATATAAATAATCTATTTTCAACTAACAAAAGAGTAAGAATCATAAATAGAATTATATTTTCAGATAAACCTGTAGCAGTGAATAAAACTGCAAAAGAACTTGAACTGAGCAAAGGTTTAATATCTAAATATTTTAATTTATTAGCGTCAGAAAAAGTACTAAAAAGATATAAAAATAAATTTACTGTTTTGGATAATTCATTTGTAAAGAGTATTAAGATATTCTTAAATGTTAATCAAATTAAACCTTCATTTTTTAAAAAGTATAGTTTTATAGAAGGAGTTGGACTTTATGGAAGCTGTTCTAAAGGAACAAATAGAGAAGATTCTGATATTGACTTGTGGATAAAAGTTAAAAAAACCGATGAAGCTAATTTAGCAAGATTAAAAAATGAATTAAAAAGAAAAAATAATAAAATAATGCCTCTATTTTTGACTAAAGATAAAATAAATAAATTAAAAAAAGAAGATAATATTTTTTACAATTCTCTTTTTTTCGGTTCTGTCCTCTTATACGGTAAAGGCATTGAAGTTTGATTACAAAGTATGTTTAAAACAGGGTTTGCTAAGAAAAGTTCCTAAATCTAAACAAAAAGCACAGAATAGTATTTTTGCTACTAACAAATGGTTAGATGAGGCTAAAAATAATTTGGCAGGGGGATCTCTGAATTCTTGCTAAAAGATGAATAGTTCATTACCATTCCCTTAGAAAATTTATGGACATTCAATTAGACCACCAATTTTTAATCCACACCCTACAACAGCTTATCCGGATTAATTCCGTAAACCCTAGCTTGGATCCTCATGCACCCGGTGAAGCTAAAATAGGTTCTTTCCTGGCACAAACCATTAAAAACATGAACCTTAAACCTAAGATCCACCATTTGGAACCAGGCCGTGTTAATGTGACAACTGTTATAAAAGGAACCGGAGGCGGTCGCTCTTTAATGATTAACGGACATATGGATACGGTCGGGATTTATAATATGAAAGAGCCGTTTTCAGGAACGATTTCTGAAGGCAAGATCTTTGGGCGGGGTTCCATAGATATGAAAGCCGGTATTGCAGCCGCTTTGACCCTGGTAAAGGCACTGGTTGAGCATAAAATAAAGCTTAAAGGAGACCTGATCATTGCCTTTGTCGCAGATGAAGAATACGCAAGCATTGGGACCGAACACCTGGTAAAGGTCTATCAAACTGATGCTGCCATTGTCACTGAACCGACCGGGCTTGACATCTGCCTGGCGCATAAAGGATTCGGGCTTTTTGAATTCAGCACTACCGGTAAAGCAGCTCACGGCAGTCTTCCGGAAAAAGGTATTGACGCTAATATGCACATGGGTATGATCATGACTGAATTAAACCGCTTATCGCATAAATTACAATCAACATCACCTCATCCTCTATTGGGCCGGCCCTCCCTGCATATACCTGTTATCAAGGGAGGTACCGAGCCTTTTACTTATGCGGAAAACTGCAAAATGAAAATGGAAATTAGAACCCTTCCCCGAGATACTTTAGAAAAAACCTTGTCAGAATTAAATGCTATCATCAAGAAACTCTCAGCCCGGATAGATAACTTTAACGCAGCTGTCAAACCAATTATGTGGCGCGATCCCTATGAGATCGACAAAACAAATAAAATCGTCACTAAGCTGTTCGATTCGGTAAAAGGTGTCACAGGCCACACACCCTCCTACATCGGCCATCCCTGGTGGGAAGATTCCAGCCTGTTGGGAAAAGCGGGCATGGATACTGTGATTATCGGCCCTAAAGGAGGCGGCCTCCATGCAAAAAAAGAATGGGTAGATATCCGATCTGTTATAGATCTTACCGGTATTCTTTATAAAACCACGCTAAATTATTGCAACTTACTCCCCTAATTAGTCCTTTGTAAACCATTTTGGCAAACTTGTTCCGCTGGTGCCAAAATCTCTTAGACACTCGATTTTGCCGGCAAAAAGGGCATTCTAAGGAGTCTACCGGAATAACGAGGGAGCAAATCCGCTTCATATCGCCGCTTTCCTCTGCCGCACAGAGATAGTATCTGGTAAGTCCCTTTTCAATAAAATCAGCTGCCATAACCGAGGCGGG
>JAUWTR010000152.1 GCA_030614645.1 Candidatus Aminicenantota bacterium | reverse complement strand
CACAGAGTTAAGGACAGCAGAACAAACAAAAGATGGAATTATGACTTCATCGCTTTTCTTTACATCCAAGGCTAATAAAGCTAAATGGAGTGCTGCAGAGCCAGAGTTAACTGCCACAGCTTTTTTTTTGCCGATGAAACGAGCTAATTTGTTCTCGAATTCTCGAACTTTTGGTCCCTGAGATAATTGACCGGATTTAAGCACCGAGATGACAGCTTTTATGTCTGAATCAGAAAGTGCAGGACGGGAATGGGGAATAAACTCGTTAGGCATCATAGATCACGTAAATATCTAAAAGCCTTAAAGCCTTCAGCATATTTGACTTTTCCCTGAAATCCTCTGAAATTAGCTATAGCTTTGACACTTTCGACCATATCTAATTTAGTCGGATAAGCTTTGGCAACTTGGGAACTATAGATTTGAATCAATTTTTGTTTTTCTTCGAGGACATCTCCAATATCGACAAAAATATCAGGTTCAAAATTATTGGATGTATAATCTTCATAAAAAAACACTCTTTTGACATACCGAGTAGCGGCTAAAGTACACTTAGCCAGCATGCGGTGATCTTGATGGATATCATCAATGTAGTTTACATACACTTCCTTTGGGTTTATTTCTCCGATAACGCTATCAATATGAGAAATTATTTCTCTTTCGTTAGGCAACTCAGTATCAATGTATCCACCCCAAAATATCTTCTTTACGCCCAATAATTTCATGGATTTTTCCTGCTCTTTCTGCCTTTTTTCCGGATCTCCTCCGTATTCTCCTCTGGTCAAAACCATAAAATATATCTTTTCCCCTTTTTTGGCAAATTTAAGAAAAGTGCCTCCGCACCCGTATTCAATATCGTCTGGATGTGCTCCCAAAGCTAAAATATTCAATTCATTCTCCTTTTTTTTAAGATTGAAAGACTTTCCGGTCCGCAATTAAATAATAAATCTACGGCTGACATATAAGGCTCAAAACTCCCATAAAGCTGAGGATAGTGAGGGTGTTTATAGTCTTGAAAGATTACCTTAATACCTTCCTTGGCAAATTCGTCTAAATTCATATAACTTGCTCCATCTTTACCGGAGAGGTAAACATCTCCTCCCAACTGCTTGCATATATCAACTAATCTCTCAGTCGGTTCTTCTCTTGATTCATATTGTGAGGCTTTGACAAGCTTTTTTTCCGAAAGACCAAAGGCCTTTACCAAGTATTCAAGCATATTAATATTAATATCGACTAACTGGCTCCAATCTTGAGCATAGGTCTGTTCAAAAAACTCTTCATGATCTTTGAAAAAAGGAGCCTTAGAATAATTTGTGACCAGGGCGTTAAGATGTTTTTTCCCCCACCATACTGTGTTATTAATTTTAACCTCACTAATTTTTTGCATGAATTTGTGAATAACCGGAACAGAAAGCCACTGCCATCCTTCTGATGTTTTAATCTTGTTCCGATTCTGCCATTCATTTTTTTTAAATTGCACATTATCCAAAAATACGAATATATCGCTTCTTTCAATTTTATCAAAGTATCCCAACCAGGGTAAATATTGGGGTTGATGGACGGAAACAATCATCTATTATGCCTTGGTTGTTCCAGCAATATCACAAATTTAAAACAGCTTCAAACATTTGCCTCGTATATAGTGCTCGGTCGAATTTAACTTGTTGCCAGGAATTTATTCTTAGGAATTAAGAATTTCCGAATGAGCAAAATAGATCTATCTCAGCCTCAAAGGTACACTTAAAGATCATCCTCATCTAAGGCTTTATCAATGTTTACTACAGGCGCCTTTGCTAAATCAATCCTCATAGGCTGCTCAGGAGGCTTTCCAGAGGCATCGAAAAAAATTTCTACAATAGGGCGCAAAGGAAGACTTTTATTGACACTTATAATCCTGCCAATTGCACCACTGTTTAATAATACAAAGCTTCCCGGAGGATAAGGGGAGATTGAATTCAAAAAAACTTTTATAATATCAGGCGCAAAAGAATTCTTTTCCTTCTGGACAATCGTCTTTACGGCCTGATAAGGAATAATTTTTTCCCTGCGATACGGGCGGGAATGTGTTATGGCTTCATAAACCTCAGCTATGGCAACTATTTTGGCATAGTCAGAAATTTCATCTCCTCTTTTCCCATCGGGATAGCCTGATCCATCCACTCTCTCGTGGTGTTGATGAACAACTTCAGCTGCGCACTCAGGTATACCTTCAATTCTACTCAGAAGTTCTACGCCATAAATCGTATGCTTTTTAACTTGATTATACTCTTCTTTGGTTAATTTAGAAGGTTTGTTTATTGTTTCTTGAGAAAGTTTCAGATAGCCAATATCATGCACCAAAGAAGAAACACATAAATTAATAAGTTCGCTCCTGCTGTACCCAAAAGCTAAACCAAGGTTTGTGGCTAAAATTGAGGCATTTACTGAATGGGCATAAAGAAAATCTTCCTGCTTTCCAAGATAGGAAAAAATGTGTACTAAAGATAGTAACATATTATTGTCAGCACGGAGTATATCTGTTATTATTTCGGCAAGACTGCCAATTTTTCTTTCGGTTACGGTTTTTCCCTCTTTGATTTCATCCATTATCAGCATTAAATGAAGAACCATATCTTCGTATGTTTTTTTTAATTCTGCTAAGCTTTCCTTATTTTTTTTTATCTCAAAGGCTTCTGATATCAGACCAGGTTTCCCCACATATCTTGTTCCTGTAGATTTCCTGATAATTTCAGATAATTTAACCATAATATATTATTGGTCTAAGCCATGCGCCGATCTTTTTGCTATATCTGCATTTATTTCCTTAAGTCCTTTCGTATATCCTACCAGTAAGCACATGTCGCAGATAGAATTTATCATCCGCGGAACTCCTCCTGCGTCTTCCCATATTGTACTACAGGCACGACCTACAAAAATCTTTTCTTTGGTTCCGGCTATTCCTAATCTGTGGACTATATACTTTTCAGTATCTTCCTTATTCAACGGGTTTAAATGATAGCTTAGTGTCAATCTTTGTTTTAGTTGTTTAAGTTCATCTATCTTTTCCCGTAATTCAGGCTGCCCTATAAGGAGAAGTGTCAATAGAAATCTATTATTTAACTGAAAGTTCAAGAGAAGTCTCAATTCTTCGAAGGCCATGAGGTCTCTAATAGCTTGAGCTTCATCTATAATGAGAACCGTATCTCTTCCTTTGTTCATATTTTCGTAGAAGCGCTGATTGAGCTCCTTCAGTAATTTTGTTTTAGGCATTTTTTTTGAAATTTTTATACCCAATTGCAAACAAATTTCTCTTAAAAGTTCAAGTGGATTTAACATAGGATTGGTAACCAGCGCTATTTCATATTTATCCTGGGGTAATATTTCAAAAATTAGCCTGCTCATAATTGTTTTGCCACAGCCATACTCACCTGTCAACAAAGCTGCTCCTTTGCGCTCCTTGATTACATAAGTCAATCTCGTAGCAGCTTCTAAGTGCTCATGGGAAAGATAAATAAAGCGTGGGTCTGGAGTATTTTCGAAGGGTTTTTCCTTCAATCCCCAGTGTGCTTCATACATATTTTGCTTTAATAGATTCAGTTATTCCTTTTTTGATTCTGGGCATAACTATAAATAAGTAGGATATATATGTCAAATTATTATTTTAGAGAAATCCTCTCGATTTACTTTAAGGCTCTATTAATATACCATTATAATCGCTCAAGGACTGTATTAATGTCCGGTTCATGATTTACGCTGATGAATAACAGCAAAAAGTTTGTTTTTATCTTGATTATCGCCTTTATGGGGGTGCTTGTTAAATGTTTCGCCCAGGCTGATGAAAATATTCATGAATATATTCAGACGCCAGGGCTAATTGATCTCCGCACAGATTTCAGCGATGGGGCTCACACGCTCGAATATCTGATTAAATTGGATAAAAAAAGGGGGATTGATGTTCTTTTTATTAATGATCATGACCGGAAAGTCCTTGAATACGGGATACGCCCTTTTCAAAATATCTTAAAAAAAAGAGTTGAAGAGTCTTCAATCAATAAGGGAGGACCAGAAAATTACCTGAACATGATCGATGCAGCCTCACAAAAGTACCCAAATTTGATTTTAATTCCCGGCGCAGAGTCTGCGCCTTTTTATTACTGGAGGGGAAGCTATTTCAAGAAAAACTTGACCGTTTGTGATTGGGAAAGGCATCTATTAATTTTTGGTCTCGAAGAGCCGAAAGATTACAAGGAACTGCCAATACTTCATAACGGTTATTCCACGAAATATATTCTCTCATCAATTCCTATAGCCTCTTTTCTCTTTCTTGCTCTTCTGATAGTCGGTCTTTACATGATTAAATGGAAGGGAATTATCAGATATTCCGGGATTGCGATCTCTGTTTTTGCTCTGCTTCTGGTTATCAATAACCATCCTTTAAAAAGCTCTCCGTATGACCAGTACCATGGACCGCAGGAAATCTCCCCTTACCAGTTATTGATAGATTACGTAAATTCTCGAGGGGGAATGGTTTTCTGGAATCATCCTGAGACAAAGTCAGGAAGGGGAAAATTGGGTCCTATTTTCAGAGACACTCCCCCTTACCCCCAAGTGTTAAAAGAATCAAAAAATTATTCGGGCTTTGCTGCTTTGTATGGAGATTTTATAACAATTACAGAACCGGGCAATATCTGGGACAAGGTTTTAATGGAGTACTGTTCGGGCCGGAGAGCAAACCCTGTCTGGGGAATCTCTACTGCTGATTTTCATAGAGAAGGAGGAGCCGGAGAGAAATTAGGAAATTATCCCACATTTTTTCTGGTAAGAAGCAAAACTAAAAAGGACATTTTAGATGCCCTAAAAAAAGGCAGAATGTACGCCTGCAGAGGAGATGCCGACTCTCCAAGATTGATTCTTGAGGATTTCTCAATATCTGATTCTAAAAGTTCGCAGAAAGTAGTTATGGGGGAAGAGATATTCTCTAAAGGTTATCCCAGTATAAACATTCGTATTTCTACGACTGATTCAGAGAAAGGAAATTCTATAACTGTGAGACTTGTTCGATCCGGTAATCTTTTAGAAACCTTCTCTGCAGAAACTCCCTTGAGTATAAACTTTGAAGATGATTTTTTCGAGCCCGGCAAAAAGATATATTACCGTCTGGATGCGATAGATAAAAAAGGGAGGAAATTAGTTTCTAATCCTATTTTCGTCCAGTTTCAACCATAAGAAAAGAGAGCATTTCAGGGATCAAATTCGAAATAAATCAAAAAAGATGGGGATTAATATAGCGACTTTTTAGAGATTTTGGGTTTAGATATTGTCTAAAATTAAAAGCCGTGAATCTGCCTGGGTTTCTCAGGGCAAAAGGACTCTCTAAGAAAGCAAATTTTTCTTTAAATAACTTGCTGCTACTTACCCTTAGCTATCATCCATTCTCTTGCTGCT
>JAUWTR010000082.1 GCA_030614645.1 Candidatus Aminicenantota bacterium | reverse complement strand
GAACCGTTTACAGCTTGATAAGTATAGATCAAGAATTTGGCATGATTCTTGCCGACGTTATTTGGTAATAGAATAAAAGGAGTAGATTATGAGTATGGATAAAAAAATTAAGAAAAAAAAATGGACAACAAAAAGAATCATTACTCTTTCTATCAGTTTAATATTTAGTGGCTATGTAATATACAACCTTCTTACAATTAAAAACAATCAATTAAATGTAAAAAAAGAAAGAATAACTATTTCTACAATAAAAAAAGATTCTTTTCAGGAATATATCCCATTCAGTGGCACGGTTATTCCAAAGGGAACCAGATCTATTGTTGCAACAGAGGGAGGCAGGATAGAGAAGATATTTGTGCAGACCGGTTCCATTGTAAAAACAGGTGATAAAATACTGAAATTATCAAATACAAATCTTCTTCTGGATATCATGTACAGGGAGGCGGAACTTTATAGACAGAGTAATAATCTAAGAAATACAAGACTTGAGTTTGAAAAATACAGCATCCAATTAGAGCAGCAGTTATCAGATATCAGGTTTAATCTTATTGAAGCTGAAAATAAATATAAACGGAATAAATATTTATATAAAGAAAAAATTATTTCAAAACAGGAATTTGATACTTCTATAAATAGTTATAATTATTATAAAGAAAAAAATAAATTAACTAATGAATCCAGGGAAAAAGACCTGAAATTCAGAAATCAGCAGATCAAACAGCTGGAGAGTTCACTCGCAAGAATGAATGGTAATCTAAAGATTGTTAAAACCAAACAGGATGATCTGACGATTAAAGCTCCTATTACAGGTTTGTTGAGTCTGATAGATCTCAAATTAGGAGAGTCCTATTCTCCCGGAAGGAGACTGGGACAGGTTGACGTTCAGAATAGTTTCAAGGTAAGAGCAGATATCAGTGAACACTACATCTCCAGAGTTGAAATTGGAAGAAAAGGAACTTTTAAATATTCAAACAAAGAGTATAGATTGGAATCAACAATGATCTACCCTGAAGTTATTGAAGGAGTATTCAAGGTTGATTTTAATTTCGTAGGGGAAAAACCGGAAGGAGTAAGGCGGGGACAGTCATTTCATATAAACTTTGAATTAGGTGATCTGAGTGAAGCTGTTTTAGTCTCCAGGGGACCATTTTATAATAAAACCGGAGGTTATTGGATATTTGTTCTGGATAAATCCGGTAAGGGTGCATACAAGAGGAATATAAAAATTGGACGACAAAACCCTCTTTTTTATGAGGTCCTGGAAGGTCTGAAACCAGGTGAAAAAGTTGTTACATCCTCTTATGATAATTTTGGTAAAGCTGAAGAATTGATAATAAAAAAATAATAAATTAAAAGGAGCTAATTATGATCGAAACAAAAAATTTAAAAAAAATCTATACAACTGAGGATGTGGAAACTACTGCACTGAACAATGTTAATTTAAGGGTAAAAGAAGGTGAATTCATTGCTGTCATGGGACCTTCGGGATGTGGAAAGTCCACGCTGTTAAATATTCTTGGACTTTTGGATAATCCAACAGAAGGAGAATTTTTCTTTACCAATGAGGAAGTTGGAGGATATTCTGAAAAACAGAGAACAAACCTGAGAAAATCCAATATTGGATTTATCTTTCAAAGTTTTAATCTGATCGATGAATTAACAGTTTATGAGAATATTGAATTACCGCTACTCTATCAGAAAGTCTCCCCGGCAGAGAGAAAGAAGAAGGTTAAGGCAGTAATGGAAAAGCTAAATATCCTGCCCCGAAAAAACCATTTCCCTCAGCAGCTGTCCGGAGGACAACAGCAGAGAGTAGCGGAAGCCAGAGCCATTGTAACAAATCCAAAAATGATCCTGGCAGATGAACCAACCGGAAATCTTGACTCAGAAAATGGTGATGAGGTTATGAGTCTTTTAACACAGCTTCATGAAGAGGGTACAACCATAATTATGGTTACCCACTCACCTTCCAATGCAGAATGTGCTCAGAGAATAATCAACCTCTTTGATGGTCATATAATAACAGAAAACAAAAAAGAAGAATTTCATTTATAGGTAGGAGATATAAAAATGATAATGAGAAATTTGCAAACTACTCTTAGAAATATAAAAACAAACAAATTATTCACGGTTATTAATATCAGTGGGCTGGCTATAGGAATGGCTTGTGCAATATTAATTTTCCTGTGGGTTGATTTTGAGTTAAGCCATGATGATTTTCATTTAAACAAAAATGAAATATATAAGGTAAGTTACAAAAATGAAAGTTATTATGGCCCCGGACCTCTGGCTGCATATTTTAAAAAAGAGTTCCCTGAGATTAAGGAAACGACACCATTCCTGCATCGGGGTAAGTCTAAACTGACTCTAAATAATAATGGATATTTTTCAGAAGGAGCTTTTGTATCCCAATCTTTCTTTGATATTTTTTCTTTTCCATTAATAAAGGGAAATATTGAGACTCTTTTAACTGATCCCAATTCAATTGTTATTACTCAGCAGCTTGCAAAACGTATTTTTGGAACAGATGATCCTATAGGGAAAGTTATCTTAATCGATGATGGTTATCTAAGTAAAACTCAACCGATGACGGTTACCGGTATATTGAAAGATATTCCGGCAAATACCCATTTCAAAGTAACCGGAATAAATAAATTTGAATTTTTAATTCCATTTAAACGTATTAATAAATGGGTTCAAACTCTCTGGAAATATAATATGGTAGAGACCTATGTGCTGCTTGATGCAGGAGTAGACAAAAAAATAATTGATCAAAAAATTGCCGGAGTCGTTACAAAACATAATCCAGAAACAAAAACAGATTTATCTTTAGTACCTTTAAAAAATTGTTATTTATACAATATTGAAGGGGGTGGGAGAGTTCAGGACATTTATCTTTTTTCTTTTGTCGCCTTATTCATCTTGATAATTGCAGGGATTAATTATATAAATTTATCAACTGTCAGATCGGAAAAATGGTCAAAACAGATTGCAGTAAAAAAGGTTCTTGGAGCCTCTAAAAGAATTCTGGTAAAACAATTTCTTCTTGAGTCAGTTTTTTTTACTTATATATCAATGCTTGTGGCATTAATTTTGACTATAATTCTCTTACCTACTCTCAACCGGCTTTTTAATTCCAATATTCAACTCCAATATTTTTCTTTTCATTTGATAATAATTATATTATTGCCTCTTTTTATAGGATTGTTAGCAGGGATTTATCCTGCCTTTATATTGTCATCTACTAAGCCTCTAAATATTCTGGGAAGCAATTCTAGAGGTAATATAAACAAACATGGCAGGATTTTTCGTAATGCTTTGATTATCTTTCAATTTGCCTTGTCAGTTATAATGGTCATTTTTGGTTCTATAATATATTTGCAAAATCTACATTTTAGCAAACAAAATCTGGGATATGAAAAAGATAATCTCCTGGTTGTTGATATGGCGGGAGATCTGATAAAATCTTATAATATTGTAAAGGAAGAAATCTTAAAACTCCCGGAAGTAAAGGGCGTATCCTATTCTAATAATCCAATAACCAATCGATGGTGGACAATAGATGGTTTAAAATGGGATAACCAGACAGAAGGGGAGAACATAAATTTCGGGATTGATATGGTTGGTTATGATCTTGATAAAGTTCTGGGAATAAAAATGTCAAAGGGCCGTTTTTTATCAAAGGATTTTTCGACAGATGCAACTAGGGGTGTTGTTATAAATGAAGAAGCAGCTAAAAAAATGAATTTAATAAACCCGATTGGCAGCATAATTAGAAATCTTAGGGGAAGGAATTTTGAAATTATTGGTGTAATGAAGAATTTTCATACTGAATCTATGCACCAACAGATAAAACCCCATCTATTTATATTGGGAAAAAATGCTGGATATTATATGTACCTGTCATTGAATCCCGGTTATACAAGTATGTCTAAGTTACTTACTAAAGTTGGAGAAAAAATAAAGAGCATAGTGCCAACAGATCCTTTTTCATATTATTTTTTAGATAGTGCACTAAACAAACTATATCATAGTGAAAACATCACCGGAATTTTAATTAATTTTAGTACAATAATAATTCTGATTATTTCTTGCCTGGGATTGATTGGATTAGCATTTTACACAACGGGACAGAGAATAAAAGAAATAAGTATTCGGAAAGTATTAGGGGGATCTGTTACTGGAATTGTAATTTATTTAACAAAAAAAATTATGAAATTGGTTCTTATTGCAAATATAATTGCCTGGCCAATCGCCTGGCTGGTAGCAAATAATTGGCTGCATAATTATGCATATAAAATAAATCTTGAATTTGGGACTTTTCTATTAGCCGGTATTATTTCATTCTCCATTGCCTTGTTAGCAGTTAGCTATCAAACTCTCAAAGCAGCTAATATAAATCCAGCAGAATGCTTGAAAAGAGTATAGGAGAATATTATGACAAGATTAAATGATATTACAAAATATTACACTAATAAATTTATTAAGACTTTTGTTTTGATGACCGACGAATAAATGGGGACATGATACCTATTTCCTATTTATTTTGGGCATACTTCTTTTAAAATACGGGATTCCCACCTTCGTAGTAATGACTTAAGGATGGTGCCTATTCCCCGTTTATTGTTATTCCCGCGAAGGCAGGAATCCAGCTACGTAAAGAACCTTTTCCGTCCGTTAATAAAATTAAAAAAATAGGAAATAGGTATCATGTCCCCATTTATTTATCGACATTTCTTATGAATAGTTCAGGCTAATGGATTGCTTCCACAGCATCAACCAATATCCTCTATTTTGCGCGGGTGATGTCTCTTATATCAATATGAGGGTCATTGAGACGTCTTTGATTTCTGTATATGATCCTGATCATGGTTATACTTTCCAAGTCTCCCAGATCGAATTTTTCAGGACTTGTGTTCCCTCCGCCTATTCCTAAGGAGATCCATTCATCTTCATCTTTTTTTGTAAAAACCAGATAATGCATTGTCTCAGCTTGGGCGCCGACTTGCGGTCTCCTTGCATAGATCGCAATATCATGCCCTTCGCCATTGGTTGCCTTTAATTCCAGGTCCAGGTATCCGAAAAGTTCGATTTCAGCGAAGTCCCCATCTGGTTTTTTTAAGGCTGATTTTGGCCGGTGGACAAGTTCCATTGAGGTTGAAGGAAGTACATTTAACCTGGATTATTCATAAAAATTGCCGATATGTATGATACATCTTTTTTAAGTAGTATTTTACACTGATTCTTATATAGATTCAATTTGCTATTTCGTTTTGCTATTTCGTTCACAATGTAATCAATATTTATAATCGCCATTTTTTACTCTACGAGCAAGCCGATCAGGCGAAGAATTCCGCTGGCATATCTTTCAAGCGGATGATATCCAGCCCTTTTCCAGCCGCATAGGAAATGGATTTATTGAGTTCTTCGATGGTTTTAAAAGTTAGAAAATATCGATATAGTCGATTCCAAGTCTCCCTCTTGTTTCTGTGATGATATGGTTTTTATCCACCATGCTTTGATCTTTACTTTGGGAAGTTCATCCGGCGAAGAAGATCTTGGAAGCGAGGATCGTCACGTATAGGATCAAAGCGTAGATTGTATTTAAGCCTGAACAACTCCATATCATGCTTCTCGTAGGCCTTTTCCAGCCAAGCGAATGCCTGCTCCTTATCGCCAAGCTGCGCATAATAAATAGCTGTAGTTGTGGGATTGCGGTCATACCGGCCTTTTAATCTATCAAGATTCCACATCCAGTAACCCTTTGGTCCCGACTGGCTGTAAGCAAGTCCTAATGCCTCAATATCCTCGGGCGGGTCCCCACGCAGAGTCATCGCTTTATGTTGGAATCTTACACATTCCTCGAAATTCCCCATGAGCTCGTATACCCTTGCGATCCAAGAGTAGGCCCTAGCATCATCCAGACCCAGTTCAAGGAACTGCTGATACTGAGCAAGGGCCTGGTCGTACTTACGCGTATGGGTGTAAAAGTGCGCCAGCGTCGAGTTGGTGGAGACGGTGAAGGGATCGAGCCTCAGGGTGCGTTCGGCTTCAGCGATGGCTTCATCAAAACGGCCGACCGTCATCAAGAGCCATGCATATTCATTCGCTCCCACTAGGTTGGGATTAAGCCCATGCGCTCGTTTGAATCCTTCCTCTGCCCCTGCCCAATCCCAATCATAATACAATTTTTTCGAAGCCAATGACTCATGTGCTTCGGCCAGCGATTCATCAATCTCCAGAGCTTTCTTCGCGAGTTCCATGGCTTTGGAGTACCCTTCTTTTGGAGGAATGTATCCGTAGAATCCAAAATTCCCGTAACAATTTGCTAAACCTACATAAGCTCGGGCGTCATTGGGATCGACCTCAATCGCCTGCTGGAAATATTCACTTGCTCTATCGAATCCTTCTTTGGACCATTTGTTAAAATAGTACCAGCCTTTGAGATAGAGTTCTTGGGCTTCAGGGTTTACAGGGCGTGTCATCGCAAGGAGCGTTTCTTGTTCCGGCGTCAGTTTGGCCTTAATTTCCTTAGCGATCGCCCGTGCCACCTCGCTCTGCAACGCCAGTACATCCTGCAGATCACGTTCGTAGCTCTCCACCCATAAGTGACGGTCAGTGGCTCCCTCGATCAACTGCGCCGTGATCCTCACTTTCTCTCCAGATCGAACAACTGTTCCTTCCACAACAGCATCCACGTTCAACTCCCGTGCAATCTCTGGCAAGGACTTGTCCGATCCTTTATAACGCATCACTGACCGGCGTGATATTACATGCAGCGCCCCGATCTTGCCCAGATCGGCAATCAATGCATCGGTCATCCCATCGGCAAAATACTCCTGCTCGGGATCTCCGGAGAGATTTTCCAGTGGCAGCACCGCGATCGAATCGATTGCATCATGACGTCCAGGGAAAAAAATATTTCGACCAAAAATGAGCAATATCAAGAGAACTGCTATCCCCCCATAAAGAATAATACTCCTCCATTTGATCTCGCCGATTTTTACTGTCTTGGGTTCCCTCTTAGGAGGGATACTTACTGGTGTGGGTATACCTTTCTCTATTTTAGTCAATTCAGAACGCAGTTCACCTCCACTCTGATACCTATCCT
>JAUWTR010000210.1 GCA_030614645.1 Candidatus Aminicenantota bacterium | reverse complement strand
ACAAAGTGCGGTTAGATTTGCTGGAAATACAACTCCTGATGAAAACAATAAACTGCCGGATGATAAGGGAATAACTGAAGTAGGCCCTCTTTTTGATCCGGAGATAAGTCGGGTGTCGCTGGATAGAAAGATAACAATGGCTAAAGAAGTGGAAAATGCCGCTATGAAGGACCAGAGGATCACAAAAAGTGCAGGAGCTGTATTTAGAGAGGGAGAAGGGAAAATATTTCTGGCAAACTCAAACGGGCTTTCAAAAAGTTATAAAGAATCCGCCTGTACGATCGGTGTTTCTGTTGTAGCTGAGAAAGGAGAGCAAAAATCTTCTGGAAGAGAATACTGCTCCCGGCGATTTTTTTCCGACCTGAAACCGCTTAAAGAAATAGCCGGCAAAGCGGCCCAGGATGCTTATGAGATGCTCGATCCCCAAATGATAAAGACTCAGAAGGCTTTTGTTATATTTGACCCAGACACAGCCCGTTCTATCTTAGGTGGAATACTTGCGGCAGTTAATGGAGAACGTGTGCTTCAGGGTGCCAGCTTTCTTGCTCAAAAAATGAACAAGAAGATAATGGTGGATAAAATAACAATAATAGATGATGGAACTATACCCAAAGGACTTGGAACAGCTCCATTTGACGGAGAAGGAGTTCCTACTCAAAAAAGAACTATTGTAGATAAAGGTGTTCTGAAGGAATTTATGTACAATACGATCGTTGCCAGCCGAGCAGGCATTAAAAGTACAGGCAATGCCTCCCGCAGAGGATTTCGAAGCCTCCCAGGAATCGGAGCGCACAGTTTTTATATTGCAGCCGGGGAAACACCTCCGAAAGAGATCATAAAAGCCACCCCTAATGGTTTACTGCTTAAAGGTGTAACAGGATATGGAATAAATCCGGTAAATGGAAACTTCAGTGGAGGCGTTTCAGGCTTTTGGATAGAAAATGGCAAGATTCTTTTCCCAGTCAAGGGATTAACGATTGCTGGAACAGCAGAGGAAATGCTTAATGGAATCGATATGCTTGGAAATGACCTTGACCTTAACCGTTCATTTACAGCACCAACTATACGCATCAAAGAAATGCAGATAGGCGGAGAATAGTAGAAACGGGGCAGACCTTTAAAACTTGAATAATTTCCAAAAGAGTTGGCCGTATCAACAAGGCTCGATGGTCCAAGTAAAATTATGATTAAGAATAAAGAGCGGAGAGCTACGTCAAAAATTAAGGAATAAAGAAAAATGCGAAAAATTAGAATAACAACCTCAATTCTTTTTCTCTTGGCATTTCTTCTGATATTAGGCTGTGTCCCCCAAGAAAAAGCTTCTATTATGGAATCGCTTGAAATAATTAAAACATATCCCTTCGGCGATCCGGACCCAGTGCCTATTTTGATCCGATCGAGTTTGTGGGGAAAAGGAGCACGGCTTTATCCCTACTCATTTATAGACGAGTTCAGCAAAAATGCAGAAGATAGAGAATGGAAGGTCATACGCCTGGAAAATCCTTATATATCAGTATCAGTTCTTCCGGAAGTGGGAGGGAAGATATGGGGGGCTGTGGAAAAATCCACTGGCCGGGAATTTATATATAAAAATCATGTTTTAAAATTCCGGGAGATCGCCCTAAGGGGGCCTTGGACATCGGGTGGAATAGAATTTAATTTTGGGATCGTGGGACACACTCCTGCTGGAGCTCATCCAGTTGATTATATATATAGAAAAAATCCTGACGGAAGTGTGAGCTGTATTGTAGGGAATATGGATCTTCCTTCACGCTCCCGCTGGAGTGTCTGTATTACTGTCCCCAGGGACAAGGCTTTTTTCGAAACTCAATCCTTTTGGTACAATCCTTCCCCCTTGCACCAGTCTTATTATGCTTGGATGAATGCAGCTATACGCACTGGAGATGACCTTCAATATATATTCCCGGGCCGCTATCATATTGCCCATAATTTTTCCGTACCATTAAGGCCATGGCCGATTGATAAAAACGGTCGTGACCTCTGTTTGTATAAGTACTATAATTTTGGCTCCTTCAAAAGCTATTTTACAGTGGGTGAGTATGTGAATTTTTTTGGCGGGTACTGGCACAAGCATGGATTTGGATTTGGCCATTGGGCACGTTATGATGATGTGCCCGGGCATAAGGCCTGGATCTGGGGTCAGTCCCGGCAGGGAATGATCTGGGAAGATCTTTTGACCGATACTGACGGCCAGTACAGTGAACCCCAGGCTGGACGGTATTTAAACCAAAATGACCATGCTTTGTTCACTCCTTACTCAGCGGATAATTGGAAAGAGATCTGGTTTCCCTATAAAGATACAGGCCCGATGGCTGCAGCTTCTCCTGTGGGAGTGATGAATGTTATCCGGGAGGATAATTCCTTGACTGTTAGTGTGTGCCCCCTTTCCAGCATAGATGATGACCTGGTTGTAATTGCTGCAGGAAAAGAGGTTTTTCGGGAGCATATTACGCTCAGTCCCATGGAGGTGCTATCCAGGGAACTTGACTTATCGGTCAAGCCGGGAAGTTATGAAGTTCGTATATCCAACAGGCTTGTTTATAATGACGACTCTGAGGCTAATGACCTGCACCGTCCGCTTAGATTCCATCCCTTTATAGAAAATTCTACCGAAGAGCTTTATCTCTCTGCTAACCGTTTTGAAAAAGAAAGGAATTATTATCTGGCCTTGGAAAAATATCTGGAGGTCTTGGAAAAAGAACCTTTACATACCCGGGCTCTATGCCGGGCATCTGAACTTTATTTCCGCCGGGGAGAATACAGGCGAGCTTTGGGTCATGTAAGTAAAGCTCTGGATAATGTTATGTATGACCCGGAAGCTAATTATATTTATGGGATTATCTCACGGCGGTTGGGAAATCTTGTCGATGCCAAAGAAACCCTGGGTTGGGCAGCTCGTTCCTTAAAATTCCGCTCTACAGCTTATTGTCAGATGGCTGAAATTTTCATGGTGGAGAAAAGATATGACCTGGCCGAGGAATATTCCAGCCGGGCTCTGAAATATAATGCTTATAATATAAATGCTTATCAGGTTTTGTCTATAGCTTTAAGAAAGGCCGGGGATATTAAACAGGCATCTGATATTAATAACAAGATCCTGGAGATAGAACCGCTTAATCATCTTTCCCGTTATGAACATTATCTATTGACTCAGAAAAAACAAGAATTGGTAAGATTCCAATCCTTTATACGTAATGAACTGCCTCATGAAAATTATCTTGAGATGTCTTTATATTATTATAACCTTGGTCTGAATCCAGAAGCAGTCCAATTGCTCGAGCATGCTCCGGAATATCCTTCCATATATTACTGGCTGGCTTATATTTTAAAAGATGAAGCACCGCAAAAATCTCGTTATTGGCTTCAAAAAGCCAATAGTTTATCTCCTACAATGGTTTTTCCCTTCCGGGAAGAGTCGATCCCAGTGTTTAAATGGGCTGTTTCCAAAACTCCTGAAAATTGGAAGGCCAAATACTATCTGGCTTTATTATACTGGAGTAAGGGGCGTATAAGGGAAACAGGCAAATTGATAAATGATTGTGAAGAGCCTGATTTTGCTGCATTTTATATTATCAGGGCTTATTTCAACAAAGAAAACAACCCGGAAAAAGTTCTGGCTGATCTGCAAAAAGCAGTTACAGTAAACAGTTCAGATTGGCACAATTGGTATCGTCTGATTGAGTTTCTTAACAATAGGAAGCTGGTAGATAAAGCATTATATACAGCTAAAGATGCGGTAAATAAATTTCCTCATAATACTTCTATTCAGATAGAAAATATTCGGGCTTTGTTGAACAGTCAACAGTACAGTCCGGCTGCAGAGATATTGGAAGCTATGGTCGCCCTTCCCTCCGAAGGCGCTACTGGTGTGCATAGTCTTTTTGTTGACTGCCATATTAAATTTGCCCTTCAGTATGTTGAGATGAAGGATTATCTAAAAGCGATAGTGCATCTTAAAAAATCACAGGAATACCCGGAAAACCTTGGGACAGGGAAGCCTTACGATCCTGATTTCAGGCTTCAGGAATATATTATGGCTTATTGTTATGATGAAACGAAAGAAGACGAAAGGGCTGAACAGCTGCGAAAATCTATCTATGATTACACCTTAAGAATGTGGCCTGATAAAAAGGAATATCCATATATCGGTGGATTAATGCTTCAAAAATATGGCGATTCAAAAAAGGCACGTTTGCTTTTAAGGGAAAAGAAACCTGATCAGGTATTATCAGCTTTAAAATGACTAACCTGAATTATTCACGAGTCGACATTTTTTATGAATAGTCCAGATTAAGAAATATGAGGGTTACCGGGATTTT
>JAUWTR010000335.1 GCA_030614645.1 Candidatus Aminicenantota bacterium | reverse complement strand
ATGTGAGACTGTCAATCCTGACAATTCCAAGTTTTGTAAAGAGTGTGCCACTTCCTTAACCGGTGCTGGAGGAGCCCAGCTCTCTTTCACTAAAACCATGGTAACACCAGTTGATGCCTTGACACGCGGCACTCTGTTTGCAGGCCGCTACGAGATCATCGAGGAACTTGGCCGCGGTGGGATGGGAGCGGGCTACCGAGTCGAGGATACCGAAGCCAAAGAGAGATCGCACTCATGCGGTTCCTCCCTTTTAATTATTATAAAAAATAGCGTGCTGATATGAGAAAAATTTTCTTTTTAATTGGAGTATACGGATTCCACCATATCCGTGGTTTTGCCCATAAGGCTGGATGACGGCTCACCCATTTCATTCTTGTCACCTCGTGAAGAGAATGTTCTGAAAAGAGAGTTCCCCACCCTGATTTTTCCCAGCCTCCCCATGGCAGATTAGGAAGTCCAAAACTGGAATCATTGATCCAAATCATCCCCGCATGAATTTTCTTGGCCAATGACATAGCTGTTTTTGTATTTCTTGACCAGATTGAAACTCCGAGAGTAGAAAATGCTTTGTTCACATATAAAGCAGTCCTGGGAATATCATCAATGGGAACGATAGTAACAAGGGGGCCAAATATTTCCTCCTTTAATAGTTTATTTTTTGATGAAATTTTACTGATTATAGTAGGGCAAAAATGGGTGAATGATTGTGTTTTATCCTTTCCTTCAATGTAATAGATGTCAGCACCTTCAGATTCAGCAGTGTTGATGAAATCTTTATAACGATTTTGATCTGAATCTGCGAATTCAATCCGTGAAGGATTTTGTCTTCTATCATTCCAAATAGCTCTTGTCTCTTTCTTGAAAAGCAGTAAAAATTCTTCCTCGATTGCTCGGTCGATAAAGATTCTTTCAGTGGAAACACAGGACTGTCCATTGGCATAAAAAGCACTCCAAGCTAGTCCGCTGGCTGCCAGCTCCAGGTCTGCATCTTTCAAAACAAAGGAAGTGCTCCCTCCCCCTGACTCTAAGATAAAAGGTTTGCAATGTTTAATACAAGCATGAGCAATTTTGTCTCCTGTTTTTTGGTGGCCGAAAAAGATGATTTTCTGAACAGAGGGATGTTGGATGAGATATTCTCCGGTTTCCGGTCCCCCTGGGATTAAAATCCCTGCCCCCAGCTCTGTCAATCTCGATTCATTTATCAATTGCTCTATCAACATTGGAAGTTTCTGTGATTTTTCTGAAGGCTTTAAAATGACTGTATTACCGGCAAGTATTGTGTAGATCATGGCCATCATTCCCCATGAAAAGGGAAAATTACCTGGGGAAAAAATCGCAACAATTCCCAATGGCTCACGCGTAAGGATATTTTTGTTACGAAAAAAACCAGGCCGCCGGTAAGGAATTCTATGGTTAGAAAGCCATTTGCTGTAGTTTTTCTCACAAAATTTTGCCATCTCCAAAACCGAAAAAACTTCCTGGGTTAACGATTCAGTAAAGGGACGGCAGCGCTCAATAGAGATTGCTTCAGCGAGGATTTGTGATTTTTGTTGGACTGCTTTGCGCAGCTGCCGGACAGCTTTGATGCGAATATTCATATCCATGTCTTTCCATTTTTGAAAACCAGATTCGGCTTTGTGAACCAACTTTTCCAATTCTATCGTATCTAAAGGCATCGCTCCCTCCAGTTTAAAAATAATCCCTTTGATAGATCTCTTCGATGGATTCTCTTCGTCTTATGAGCTGTGCCCTTTTCCCATCAATCAGAGCAATGGCGGGACGGGGGCCGGCAAAATTATTATTCATCGCCGCTATATAAGCTCCGGTGTCAAGAAGGACAATTTTATCTCCACAGTGAAGACGGGGGAGAGCAGTGGAGGAAGAAAGCTTGTCCAATGATGAGGGCATATTGCCAAGTATGGTGTAATTAATGGTATGACCATACTTAGCATTAACAGGTATGATCCTGTGATACTCAGTAAATAACAGGGGCGAAAGACTTAGAGCCCCGCTATCACAGATTAGATAGTCATTCCTGCTGGGCTGCTCAATCACATTGAGGACAGATAGCATGAGCAGCTCAGAAGGACCGGATATTATTCTGCCAGGTTCGACCAGGATTTCTTGGATATATATCCCTGATCCGCGAAGACGCCTAAGGGTTTCTTCCAGATGCTTGGCTATATCAGTCAGTATAGAACTGTTGTTGGAATCTGGATGTTCTATATTTTTGCCAAAAAATGTTGATCTCATCAATTGGGACGCATTTAATATTGGGGCAGTGGCAAGACCGAAACCTCCACCAATATCGATGAAATGACTTTTTATCCCCATTTCATGGGCTTTTTTTATAACTCCTTCAAGTATTAAAAAGGCCTTTTTATATGGCCGGCTATCTTTGATGCCTGAACCAAGATGCATATGGAACCCCATGAAATGAAAATATTTATTTTGTTTCACTCGATTCAAGACAATCCCGAGTTCAGGGGAATTAGCATGAAATCCATAAGGAGAATGTTTCGCTCCGCTGTTTAAGGTGGGTTTCAATTTTCCCCAGGCTAATCCTGGGAAAATACGGACACCCACATTCAGAGGTTTGGCAGCATCTTCCACAACCTCAGTCAGGCGGTCCAAGTCACTCAAAGATTCAATGGTCACCATTTTTATATCCGAATTTTTTGTTCTCTTAAGGAAATCTATCGTTTTTGCTGGTCCAGTAATCACGATATCTTCCCATTTGAATCCAATTTTCTTACATAGTATGAGTTCATGTTCGGAAATAACCTCTACACTCAAACCCTCATCCTTGATGATCTGGAGGAAACCGGGAACCGGATTAGTTTTAACTGAATAATGGAGTTTGGCGGGAATACTGAGCGTTTTGAATGAAAGCATAAAATTTTCGATGGAAGCCTGCGCGGCTTGCTTGTTGATGATATAGAGCGGAGTGCCAAACTTTTCGGCAAGTTGGGAAAGCGGCCAGTCCTGACAATGGAGAGTGTCTTTTTTATAGGTTAAGTTCATAATTTGTTTCTTCTTCTGTTTAGGTGTTTCTTTTCCCCAT
>JAUWTR010000006.1 GCA_030614645.1 Candidatus Aminicenantota bacterium | reverse complement strand
GTTAAAGAGGCTGTCTTAAGGATAAAACCCCGGTCCTTTTCAAAACTATAGACATCCTGCAGCATCTTTTCCCTGGCCGTAAGCAGGGAGCCGAAACCGTATCTCTCCCTCACCTGATCTACAGCATAACCCAACGATTCCTGCTGCTTAGCATAAGGCTCAAACAAAGAAAGAGATTGGCCCCTGACCAGGTCAGAGGCTTTCACTCCCACCAGGCGGAGAGATAGGCGCGACCCGGAAAAAAGATCAAGGAACAGCTCCCGGGCGATGCGGAAGATTTCTCCCATATCCTGACGAGGCGTGACAAGCAGCCTCCGCCTGGCTTCGGTTTTAAAATCTGAATACCTGACCTTAGCTTCGATAATATGGGCGAAAAGACGCTGTTTACGTAAAGCCAGAGCCAGCCTGTCGCAGAGATAAGCCAGATGAGCCAGGAGAAGACGGCGGTCCCAGAGGTCTTGCAAAAAGGTAGTCTCCCGGGATAAGGACTTAGGAAGGGAGGCTGTAGCCAGGGGACGGTTGTCAATGCCCCGCGACTGCAGGTAGATCTCCTCACCGTTCAATCCAAAAAGCGACCGCAAAGCCGCCCGCGGCAGTCCCCACAAATCACCGATCTTACTGACATTAAGCAAGCGGAATACGGCCTGCGCCTTGGGGCCGATTCCGGGCAGCAGCTCGATATTCAGGTCCTTCAGGAATTCGTCCTCTCTGCCGGGACGGATCTCATACAAGCCTCCCGGCTTGGCCCTGTTGGTCGCCAGCTTGGCTAACACTTTATTCGGGCCCACACCCACTGACACTGCTAGGCCCAGCTCCTTTTCCACAGCCTGTTTTATCTCCCCGGCTGTCCGGGAAAAAGAAGCATACAGCGGCCGGCAGCGAGTCAGATCCAGATAGGCCTCATCCAAAGATGCCACCTCCACATCCGGGGTGTACTGCGAGAGAATGCGGATAAAACTGCGGGAAAAGGACGCATAGAGCTGGTAGTTACCCCTTACAAACACACCCTGAGGGCACAGCTGGTAAGCCTTTTGCAGCGACATACCTGAATGGACTCCATACTTCCGCGCCGCATAGGAAGCGGTTGAGGCCACTCCCCTCTCATGAGGAAGCCCGCCTACAATGACAGGCTTACCCTTAAGAGAAGGGTCGAGCAGCTCTTCAACTGCCGCAAAAAAGGCATCAATGTCGATGTGGATGATATATTTCACTGGTTAATATTTCCGTAACACGCCTATAACCCGCCCCAGGACCCGCAGCTTCTTGACCACGATCGGCTCAAATTCCGGGTTTTCCGGAACAAGGGATATATTTCCCTTCTCCAGCTTCAGCCTTTTCAAGGTAATGGAGCCATCATCCAAAAAAGCCACCACCATCTCCCCGGAATTGGCTGAGGAAGTCCGTTCCAGCAGAACCCGGTCGCCGTCATCGATATAAGCATCCACCATACTCTTGCCTTCTACCTGCACGCAAAAAACATTGCCTCTTTTACGCCCCACCATCCATTCAGGAACATCAACCGCATCCCCGGAGGTATCAAACACCTCTCTGGGATAGCCGGCCGGGACAAATCCGAGCAGAGGCACTCTGACCCGGGCTTCTCCGGGACCAGGCCTGCCATAGAGTTTGACTTCCCCATCCTTCCTGGTCACATATCCTTTTTTCTCCAGGCTGAGAATATGTTTATAAACAGCCGAAGGGCTGGCAATGTGGAGGATTTTTCCAAGTTTCCGGATGGTTGGGGAATATCCATGCTCAAAAATGAAATCCCCGAGCGCCTGTAAAACCTTTTTTTGCCTTGCAGTCAATTCGGTTCTCAGTTTGTTTACCATTTTGTTCACCTTTTATAAAATACCCCTGATCGCCTCACTTGTCAAGTATTTTTTTTCTTTACTAACCTAGATTATTCATTTACAGAATGTCATTATGTCAGTATAATCCCGCCTATGAAACAAGACAGCAAGGAGACAATAAATGAAAAATAAAGGTTATCGCTCCCTGGAGATCAAAGATGAAGTCAACCGGAGAGAATTCTTGAAGCTCAGCAGCGGACTCGGTTCAGTGGTCGGCGCGGGTTTGCTCCTGGGCACACCTCCGGTCTGGAGCTCCAAAAATGCGCTCGCATCTCAAGAAAATCAAACAAAGACCAACCTAAAGGATGTTTTATCAGTTGCGAGGACTAAAACCTCTCTACCGGGCCCATTTCCAGGCCGGGTCATAGAAGTCCACGACCCGGAAGCTATGGCTGAAGACAAGCCGGCCCCGGAAGTAATCGATACCATGGTCAAAAAAGGAATTACCCGTTTAACCGGAAAGAACATGGCAGAAAGTTTTCCCCTGTTTTTTAAAAAGAGCGATATAGTCGGGATCAAGGTAAATCCGGTCGGAGCAGGGCTTATAAGCACCAGACTGGAAGTAGTGGATTCGGTCATCGACTGGCTGCTTAAAGGCGGTCTTAAACGTGAAAACATAATCATCTGGGACAGGTTTGACTACATGCTGGAAGACGCAGGATATACTTCAGAGCGTTATCCCGGGATCGGCATAGAAGGACTGCAGACCATGGATGAAGCCGCAGCAGCAGGGAAAAAGCATGACGACAGCGCCTGGTTGGACAAATCCGGCCACCATGTCAGTGAAAAAAACTTTGATAAAAACTGCTTTTATTGGGCTGATGTGGAAGGGCCCAAAGACAAAGCCTATCTCAATCAACATGTCTTTAGTGGTAAATACTCATATTTCGGAAAACTTCTTACTCAAAAACTTACCAAGATCATCAATATTCCGGTTTTTAAAAATACAGGCTCCGGCATATCTATGGCCACAAAAAATATTGGCTATGGCGCTATATGTAATACTAACCGGCTCCATAAACCATTATTTTTTAATGTCTGTACAGAAGTTCATGCTTTCCCGGTCATTCGTGACAAACTGGTACTCAACATAACAGACGGGCTTCGCGCCCAGTATGACGGAGGGCCTGGGCCGGCTGCTAAATTCTGTTACCTGTATAACCGTCTGTTTTTTGCCACAGACCCTTTTGCCCTGGATATGACCTGCCACAACCTGATCGTCCAAAAAAGAAAAACTATGGATGCAAAAACCAACCTGCATCCTAAATATACAGAATACCTCCACACCGGGGAAAAATATGGGCTGGGAATCGCTGATCCTCAGAAAATCAAACACATTAAAGTATAAAATCCTCAGCCGGGAAAAATGATAAAAACCAAAAACTTAGTTGTGTTTTTTCTGTGCCTGGCCTTTCCCCTGCAGATTTCAGCCCTGCAGGTATGCCTCCCTGAAGACGGCTTTCTCCCTGAGTGGAAAAAAGAGGAAAAGATAATCCGGTTTAGTCCTGAAAATCTCTTTAATTATATTAATGGCGGCTCAGAACTATTCCTGGAATTCGGTTTTAAAGAGCTTCTCGTCCAGAATTACAGGAAAGCAGAGCAGGAGATCGGAATCGATATATACAAAATGGAAAATCCGGAAGCAGCCCTGGGTATTTATCTTATGAAATGCGGGAAAGAAACTCCCCTGCCTGAAATTGCAGCCCGAAATTCTTTTGACATCCATCAATGTGCGGTTGTAAAAAATAACTATTTTATCCTGGTCAACAACTTTAAAGGCAATAATGCCTTAGTACCAGTAATGGTAAAAGTTATGCAAACAGTATTAAATTCCATCTCTGAGATAAAAACAGAGACAGTTCTGGCCTTACTACCAGAAAAAGGTTTGATCAAAGGCTCGGAAAAAATAATCAGAGGGCCTTTTGCCCTGCAACCGATATTTACCTTCGGCCAGGGAGACATCTTCAACCTGGGCGGCAAAATCTTTGGAGCTGTTGCAGATTATCAAAACAGTCAAAACAACACATATACCCGGATCCTGATTCCCTACCCTGATAAAGAAACAGCCCTCAAAACTTATAAACATCTAATATCAAACCTCGACCCGTATTTGAAAATTGAGGAAACAAAAGAAAACTGCTTCTCATTTAAAGATTATATGGGAGAATACTGACTTGTTCTTCTAACAGGCAGCCGTTTGAATATCAAGATTCTATTAAAGCTTCCAGCCTCCTGCAACCACCAGGTTATTTCCGGTTATATATCCGGCCTCTAAAGATGAAAGGAAGACAACTGCTTGAGATACATCTGTGAATTTCCCCAACCGTCCGGAAGGAACATCATTGTGCTTAGGAAGGACTCCGCCCTCAACCAATCCCGGAGAAACCATATTGACTGTGATCCCCAAAGAAGCTTCGGCTGCTGCAATAGTGCGGGTTAAGATCAAAAGACCGGCTTTGGCAACAGCATAAGGAGCAATGGTGGGAAATGCTGTAAGCTGTTCCACCCGGCTGTAACCAAGATTTATAATTCTTCCCCAGCCTCTTTTTCTCATACCGGGAAGAGCTGATTTTAGGCAAAATAAAGCACTTAAAAGGTTTCCCTGAAAAATCTCCTTCCATTCTTCTGAGGTTACTTCTTCCCAGGGTTTGACAAGGATAGGACCGAAATTATTAACTAAAATATCGACTTTACCAAAATATTTTTCCACCTCTTCAATGAGGTTTAGGGCTTCTTTCTCACAAGTAAGGTCCGCCCTGAAAGCTTTGCTTTTTTTCCCTTTCTTTTTTATCTCAGCAACAACTTCTTCAGCAGCTTTAGAATTTTTATTAAAATGAACCGCTACTCCACTTGCTGTATCTGCCAGACTGAGAGCAATATCCCGGCCGATTCCCCGGGTGCTTCCTGTCACTAAGGCAATCTGATCTGAAGTATTCATAAGAAATATCGATATTTATGAAATTCGGGTGTGGCTTGTGCTCGCTTCAGCCACATCAGAATTTCATTAGACACAAATCTTTTACCATAACATTTCATGTTTTACAATTCACATTTTACGGTTTTTCCCATTTTCCATTTACCATTTTCTATTTTCGGCCTTTACCCCAGCTTCATCAATGTTAGAGTTGACATGAAGACTCAGTCAATTATAATCCTTTCATGATAAATTATATTCCAAAGGCCCTAAAATGACAGCAGCACAAATAAAGATCCTCGTAACCGGAGCAGCCGGTCAGATCGGCTCGGAATTGACCCCTCTTCTGAGAAAAAAGTTCGGGCCTGAGAATGTCCTGGCAACTGATATTAAGACTGACATTCCTCCAGTTTTAAATGATTCCGGCCCCTATGAAAAATTGGATGTAACCAATCCCACTCGCTTAAAAGAGATCATAAAAAAATATCAAATCAATACTATTTATCACATGTCGGCAATTTTATCAGCGACAGGAGAAAAAAAACCCCAGCTTGCCTGGAATGTCAATATAAGCGGCACTCATAATATTTTAGAAGCATCCAGAGAGCTTAATCTCAAAAAAATCTTTGTTCCCAGTTCCATTGCAGTTTTCGGACCGGAAACACCAAAAGAACTTACTCCTCAGGAGACAGTATTAAAACCAAAAACTATGTACGGCGTTACAAAGGTCGCAGGAGAGCTTCTCTGTGATTATTATGTCCAGCACTACAGACTTGATATACGCGGCTGCCGCTATCCCGGCATCATAAGTTATGAGACCCTCCCAGGAGGAGGAACAACAGATTATGCAGTTGCGATTTTCTATGCTGCAATCAAATATAAAAAATATACCTGCTTTGTCAACAAAAACACAATGCTTCCCATGATGTATATGCCAGATTGTCTAAAAGCAACTATCGATATTATGGAAGCCGACTTTTCCCGGTTTGAACATCATTCTAATTTCAATATTGCCGGCATGAGCTTTAAAGTAGAAGATCTTGCGGCTGAGATCAAAAAACACATACCAGAGTTTACTGTCGATTATAAGCCGGATTATCGTCAAGAAATTGCTGATTCCTGGCCTAAATCAGTAAATGATGCGGCCGCACGTAAATAATGGGATTGGAAACCCGCCTATGATTTAGCCTCAATGACAAAAGATATGCTCGCTGTATTGCAAAAACGCCACGCAGCCGGAAAGCTGAATTATTAACCTGTTAAAAGAGAATAGAAAATAGAGAATGGAGAATGGAGAATGGGAAAAAGCTGAAAAACGTAGTGTTTTCGTATCAACTGACCTGATTCTTGCTTAATGCTCAAAAGCTTATAGAAAAAACATTAAAGCCCGTATTGAGCAATGATCTCCTGCTTGTTTTTACCGAGGACATCATATTTCTTTCCTACTTTAAGGAAAGCTTCCAGAGCTTTATCCAGGTGTTCGATCTCATGTCCAGCAGATATCTGAGTCCGGATCCGCGCCTTTCCATTAGGAACCACTGGAAAGAAAAATCCAATCGCATAAACACCTTCCGCATAAAGGTCCCGGGAAATATTCTGAGCAAGCCCGGCATTAAAAAGCATAACCGGGACAATGGGAGTATCCCCTTCTTTGAGCACAAAACCTGCTTCAGTTAAGCCCTTTCTCCAGTATTCAGCATTTTTCTCGAGCTTATCCCGGCGCTCTGTACTTTGAGAAAGAATATCAAGGACTTTTAAAACTCCTGATACTACCACCGGAGCGATCGTATTAGAGAAAAGATAGGGACGGGCTTTTTGCCTGCACATCTCAACTATCTCCTTTCTCCCGGAAACACAACCACCGGAAGCACCGCCTAAGGCCTTGCCAAAAGTAGTGGTGATGATATCTATCTTACCCAACACTCCGCACTTCTCGTGGGTACCTCTTCCGGTTTTCCCAATAAAACCGCTGGAATGGGAATCATCTACAAACAGCATCGCATCATATTTGTTACAGAGGTCGACCATCTCATCCAGTTTCGCCGTATCTCCATCCATGGAGAAAACTCCATCTGTGATAACAACTTTTAACCTTTTATCTGCATGTAACTGCAGTTTTTTCTCCAGGTGATCCATATTTGAATGTTTAAATGTGTCACGTTGAGCGCTGCAGAGCCTAATCCCATCAATGATCGAGGCATGAACCAAGCGGTCGGATATCATCACGTCTTCATCGGTCAAAATAGCTTCAAAAACTCCGGTATTTGCATCCATACAGGAAGGAAAAAGTATAGTGTCCTCTGTTCCCAGGAATTCTGTGACTTTCCGCTCCAGCTCATGATGTATATCCTGAGTCCCGCAAATAAAACGTACAGAAGACATTCCGTATCCACGGAAGTCCAATCCCTCGTGAGCAGCCTTTATAACCTCGGGATGACTTGAGAGCCCCAGATAATTATTCGAACAGATATTGATGACTTTTTTAAGTTCAGAACCTTTTGGGAATTCAACTTCAACCTCAGCAGCCTGGGAGGAATGGATAAACCTTTCCTCTTTGAATATTCCTTTATCCGCAATATCTTTTAATTGTTCCTTGTATATCCCTTTGACTTTATTACTGTAACTCATGTTGTTGCTCCTGCTTAAATTATTCTTTCACAAATTCCTTAACAAGTTCATAGATCTTGTCAACACTATCAAATGCTTCCGGAGTGGCTTTCTCATCAGGAATAGAGATCTTGTATTTGCTTTCGAGAAACCTTTTTAAAGAAACCATTGAAAAAGAATCTACAATACCCCCAGAAATAAGAGGAGTATCATAAGTAAGCTCCTCATCCTCGTCTTCAACATACTCTTCAATCACATATTCTAAAACAGTTTTTTTAATGTCTTCCATTTCTCACTCCTTTTATATAAATTTAAAGCCAAAGACAGTACTATTTTATGCTTAATCACTCCTCACCTTCAAGCGTTGAAGTATCTCCGATCTCCTCTCCCCATTCTTTTGCATGCAGCAGCCTCCGCATGATCTTTCCGCTCCGTGTTTTGGGAAGAGAGTCCACATACTCGGTTTCCTGGGGCATAGCCAGGGGTGAAAGTTTTTTGCGAATAAAATTCATAATCTTTAATTCCAGCTCTTCAGAAGGCTCGAACCCTGGCTTTAAAACAACAACTGCTTTTACTACTTCCATATTGACTTCATCCGGTTTAGCGACAACAGCGGATTCGGCAACAGCTTCATGCTCAAGCAGGGCAGACTCTACTTCAAAAGGGCTCACTAAATGCCCTCCTGTATTGATGACATCATCATCTCTGCCAACGAACCAATAATACCCCTCCTTATCGATGCTAGCCCGGTCTCCTGACACGTACCAATCATTGACAAATTTTGCCCTGTAAGTCTCCTCATTATTCCAGTATGTTCTCATCATAGAGGGCCATCCGGGCTTAAAAGCGATCAGCCCGATCTTTCCTGGTTCCCCGTCCGGTTCAAAACTCTTAGGATCAAGCACAGCTGCCATTATGCCAGGAAAAGGTTTCCCCATTGAGCCGGGCTTCACCTTCATACCGGGAAAATTGGTCAGCATCATAGCCCCGGTCTCAGTCTGCCAGTAAGTATCCAGGAAGTACTTTCCAAAGACTTTCTTCGACCAGATAACCGCCTCAGAATTCAGCGGCTCTCCCACACTGGCCAGATGACGCAGGGAAGAAAGGTCATATTTCTTGATCACTTCATCTCCAGCTTTCATAAGAGAACGGATCGCTGTCGGAGCTGAATACCAGACTGTAACTTTGTGTTTTTCAATAAATTTATACCAAGCCTCTGCTGAAAAGCCAGTGTCCAGCACACATTGAGTGACCCCGAGGCTCCAGGGTCCGATAATCCCATATGAAGTTCCTGTTACCCAACCCGGATCAGCTGTGCACCAGTAAATGTCATTATCCTTAAGGTCCAGCACCCATTTGGCAGTCAAATATTGCCCGATGAGTGAATAATGTACATGTTTTACTCCTTTTGGCTGGCCGGTGGTGCCGGAAGTATAGTGCAGAACAGACGGAGATTCGGCTTTTGTGGGAAAAATCTCAAACTCCTCGACTGGAGTTTCCTCTTTTAGAGAAAAAATCATCTCCCCATCGCGCAAAGGCTTTTTTCCGTCATGATCCACAATAATGACATGTTTCAAATCAGGAAGTTTATCTTTGATCTTTCTGACTTTGGACACATGTTTTCTCTGAGTGATAATAACCGTTGTTTCAGCATTTTCCAGCCGGACATGAAGCGATTCATCTCCAAAAGCAGAAAAAAGCGGTTGAGCAATAGCTCCTATTTTCAGTATACCAATGAAGCCAAGATATAGTTCAGGGATCTTATCAAGAAAAAGACATACCCTGTCTTTATTCTTGACTCCAATTTTTTTCAGGAAAGCACCTATGGTATTACTGGCCAGTCGGACATCATTGAAACTATAACTGCTTTTCTTTCCTCCCAGTCCGTCCCAGATCAAAGCCGGTTTATTTGCTTTTCCCATCTGACAGATCCTGTCAGAGCAATACCAGCCGATATTTAATACATCTCCCTCTTTGTAGCCGAGCTCTTTTTCAGATATAGACCAATTAAAATCTTTAACTCTTTTTTCATAAGAACCAATATTTGACATTCTCTGCTCCTCTTTTATTTTTCTATGGTTACAATCGAAGTTGCTAAATTTTTTATATGTGACAAGGAGACATGAATATGTTTTATTCCTTCTTTTGCAATAATCTGCTTTGCTTTCCCATGCACAATTATTTCAGGCTTACCCAACTTATCATTGATTATTTCTACATCCTTAAAAGTCAATCCACCTCTCCATCCCATTCCCATAGCTTTAAAAAATGCTTCTTTAGCGGCAAAGCGCACAGCATAATTCTGGGATTTATTCTTCTTTTTTTCACAATAAGCTATTTCTCTTGAAGTATATATTCTTTCTTTGAACCTATCTCCTTTTGAAATCTGCCTTTTTATCCTATCCACCTCGATAATATCAATACCTAATCCAAAAATCATACATTTCCTCGCTTTTTAAAACCATAATTATAACAAAGACAGCCCGATCTAGTAAACCTTTACTACCCTGAACTATTCATAAAACTCGTGAATAATCCAGGTTATTTCTTAATTTTTTCCATTGTTATCCCAGTATAACCAAAGAAAATGGAAATCAATGGAACCAAAAGATTAAGGTAGGCGTAAGGAAGATAGGCAAAAGGGCTCACCATTAATGTCGCCCCCATAAACGCCCCGCAGCTGTTCCAGGGAATAAGCGGAGAGGTCAAAGTTCCCGAGTTTTCAAGAATCCGGGAGAGGTTTTTTGGATGCAGGCCCTTTGCATCAAAAGCGCTTTTAAACATCCTTCCAGGAACAACAATAGCAATATACTGGTCAGCAGCAAGTATATTCATTGCTATACAACTAAAGACAACCGTTGTTACCAAAGTGCCTGTCCTCTTGACATACTTAAGAAGCGCTCCCGCCAGAACTCTCAACATTCCGGTTTTCTCCATGATCCCGCCAAAAGCAAGAGCGCATATTATTAGGGCAACAGTTTCCATCATGCTCAAAAGTCCGCCCCGGGAAAGCAGTTCATCCACCATAGCTACGCCTGTCTCAGAAACATATCCGGAATGGGCAGCCAAGACCACATCTCCCAGAGATTAAGATTGAGTCACTACAGCAAAAATCCCTCCCATAAGTGTTCCGCCTAACAGGGCCGGAAGCGGAGGTATTTTAAATATAACCATGACAATTACCAACAAAGGCGGCAGCAATAGGACAGGATGGATAAAAAAGTTTGCTTTTATTGTGGATAACATGGTTTCAATATTTTGAGAAGTCAGAGCACCCCCAGAAAATTTTGTTCCTAAATAAGCGTATAAAACCAAGGCTATAATATAACCTGGAGTAACCGTATAAACCATATGCCTTATATGCGAAAATAAATCCGTACCAGCTACAGCCGGAGCTAAATTTGTAGTATCGGAAAGAGGCGACATTTTGTCCCCAAAATAAGCTCCTGAAATAATTGCCCCTGCTACCATAGGCGCTGGTATATTCAATCCCTGCCCTACCCCTATAAGGGCGACCCCAACCGTACCTGCTGTTGACCAGGAAGATCCAGTGCCAAGAGAAACGATAGAACATATTACCATGGTTGCTGCCAGAAATATCCCGGGAGAGAGCGCTTTTAGGCCATAATAGATCATAGCAGGGACAATACCCCCTGAGATCCAGGTCCCAATCAAAGTTCCGACAATTATTAGAATCAGGATAGCTCCCATAGCTAAATTGATTCCATTTACAATCCCGTCTTGAATTTCCTTCCATGGGTACTTTAAATAAACCGCTACTCCAGCTGCCGCAGAAGCACCCAAAATAAGAGGGATATGAGCAGTCTGTTTAAGGATAACAATAATCGTAAATAAGGCTCCGATCAAAAAAACAACCGGAATAAGAGCTAAGCCTACACTCGGTTCTTTTCTGTCTGCTGTCATAATTATTTCCTTGAATTTAGAATAGAAAATTCTATGCTAATTGCTTACAAAAAGCAACTGAGGAAAGAAAAAATGGGGGGGGTTGATTTAATAGATAGTATCTATTTTGATGCCGTGATAATACTTTTTTAATATTTCCTTGTAATCAGCTCCGGCCTGGGCCATTCCAAAGGCTCCGATCTGGCACAATCCTACTCCATGGCCCCAGCCTTTCCCTCTGAAAGTAAAATATTTCACTTTTCCATCTTCATCAAATTCCCTGTCAATAATAAAAAGGGTATCTCTCAGACCCAGAACTCTCCGAATCCTCAAGCCTTTAACCAGGACAGGAGGACTGCTTCCTTTTATTAAAAGTTCAATTACTCGCTTTGAACTCCCCCTTTTTTGAGAGACTATATCCTCTAACTCTCCTACTGGATAATACTGGTTTATCCTCTTATTTAAATCTTCCCGGGAAATTCTTTCCTGCCAGTTATGATAGGTCGAGCTTCGATCTAAAATGTTAGAATAAGGAGGATAAATAATTTCTATAAGAAGAACTTCTCTCTCAGTTTCAATCCACTTTACTTTTTCTCCTCCCAGAACCTTTAGTTGAGATACAAAAGAATATATCCCATTGTAGTTTCTTATCAGAAAAATATCCGGAGATAGCATCAGCTGCAGCTTATTATCTTCCATCTCCAATTCGATCTTATCTTCATGCTTAGCCTTGAATATTCCTTCCTTTGTAAAACTTTTATAGCTTTGCATAACTTTCCAGATATACAAGACAACTTCCCCCCTTGTGAGGGCTCTGTGGGGGCTGCCGACTTTATCAAAAGAAGGAAGAATACCTGACTGAATAAGATAGGCCGCATTGCCTTCTGTCTTCTCTGACCATTCTCCCCTATTTTTTAGAATAAAATCCTTCTCGCTCTCAAGTAATAGATTATCTACCCTGCCCTGCCAAGCAAACATATCTATAACCATATCAACAAACATTTCCAAGGTAAAAGAAGATTTTTTGGAAGCATTTATGTTTACATTATTCTTTTTCCCAAGTAATGCACTGGCATTTCTAAGCCAAGATTTTGCTTCCAAAACAGAAATCGACTCATTGAAAAAAGCCGGGCGCATTTCAGAGGGAATAACTCCCAGGCTTATAAGGGATGCGACTTCTGGGCTGATATTTTCACCTTTGATATAGATAGGAACAAAAGACTTATTGCTCTTAATCTGCCATTCTCTTTGCTTTTCATATACACAACTTGTACTTCTAAGGTAAGGAAGAGCCGACCCAGAGAAAATATTCTCTACATCTTCAGTTCTCCCTCCACAAGTACTGGTATAAAGGGCATTGATCAATTTCCCTCTGTATATAGCAGCCTCTCCTTTTGTCTCCCTGACTGCTTGATTGCTTATAGGATGCTCCGCATTCATGCCGAGATAAAACTGAGATTTTGGAGTATCACACAAGTCATATCCAAGGTCAGCATATGAATCCATATTTTTTATGGCATAAGTTCGAGCAGCAATGGCCTGAGCTTTTTGCGCTTCAATTTCAGGAAAATTGTAAGGCGAGAGCTCGCTGGGAACAACAGCTTTAAGATAATCTTCTATGTAAAGGGTATTCACCAGAACTATTCCACTAGATAAAGCTTTCAGAGTTAAAATACCACGATAATCCCTTCCCTTGTAGGAAAGGTAACTCTGAGGATTACTGGGAATAAAATAAAGTTCTGTGTTATCACTCAGGCTTTTAAATTCATCATCCACCATAATCCACAGAGGTTTGGATTCCTCATTAGTGATTTCCTCTCGTAAAATCCAGGTATCTTCAACCCCATGCTCGCTCAGTTTCCCTATATATTTTAAAGCATCCTCTCTAGTTATAAAATCTCCCACAATTATTTTAAATCTTCCAAACAATCCATCTTCTGCAGTTTGTCTGACATAAACCTTTTGTTCGATCTTCATTTTTAGATCTTGGGCGATAATCTCTGCTTCCTCTTTGTTTTTAGCGCGTGCAACTTGAATTGTGTATTTTTCCTTCAGTTTTTCTTTAAATCCTTTGATAAATACTTCATCAATATCTTCAGCTATAAGTTTGTAATTATTAATAACCTCGTAGACCTTCATCCCGGAAGAAGCTGATATTTTTATCTGATCGAGGTTTACTCCCAGCCCTATGCGTATTATCGGCTTTGGAATTAAATACCCTTGAAAAAAAGTCTTATCTTTTCCAAATTCAACTGGCTGTCCGCCCAAGAGAAAAAGAGAAATGGAGATGGCAATAAAGTACTTCAAATTTTTATACAGAAATTTTTTCATTTTGCTGAATTATTAAGTGAATTTAATAGAAATATATATTAATCAAAACCCTTTTGTCAAGAAAAAAAACTATATATTCAACCTCTTTGTTTTCCTTACACTATATGTTGTACATTCTATTCTCTATTAAGAATCGTGTATATTAGCGGAAAATCCTCTTATTGTCAAGGCAAAGACACGATTCTGTCAACGCAAAGTGTTTGTAATGATTTTAATAAACTGATAATATATCAGAAAAGATATTGTGGAGAGTAAAATAAGACAAAGGATTATAGAATGAATCTAGTAATTGTAGATGAAGATATTACCTCCTATGACTTGGCTTCTAGTTCTAAGTTAATCGCTAATTGCGAAGTATTTTATTCGGAAGATTTAAAAGAAATCCTTGCCTTCACCACAGAACATGACACGGATATAGTCATCATCGATATAGACAGGGATGAATTTGATGGAGTTACCCTTCTCAGAGAACTAAAAAAATCTGACGCAATGCTGAATGTAATTCTCGCCGGCAGCCTTCTTCCAAGTTATAAAGTTATGGAGCTGATAAATGCTGGAGCAACCGAATATATAACAAAACCTATCCAGAAAGAAGACTTGCACCATGCTTTTCAAGAGATCAAGGATAAAAAGAAATTACGGGAAGATACCTATCAACTGGAAAAACGCCTGGAGAAAAAATATTTTTTCCAGGGGATCGTCGGTAAAAGCCCATATATGCTGGAAATATTCTCTTTAATTGAAAAAATAGCTAAATATTTTTCAACTGTCTTGATCACAGGCGAAACCGGAACTGGAAAAGAAATGATAGCTAATGCTATACACGCTACCAGCCAGATAACAAACAAAAAACTTGTCATCTGTGATTGTGTCT
>JAUWTR010000280.1 GCA_030614645.1 Candidatus Aminicenantota bacterium | reverse complement strand
GTATCGGTTCCATTTTTACAGATCTCTTTTACCCCGGCGTCAAAGATTGCCTTCATAAAAGAGTTACCATAATCAAAAAAATAAGTACCCCGATCTACCAATGTCCTTATATATTCGAAATGTTTCCGCAGACTCTGGTCCACCAGCTTTGTAAAATCCCTATTGTCAGCGTTGAGCATTTCTGTGCGCTCTTCAAAGGTTATTCCCTGGGGACAGTATCCCCCGTCATAGGGAGCATGACAGGATGTCTGATCGGAAAGAAGCTCGATTTTAATCTTGTTTTTTACGGCATATTCCAGAAGGTCAACAATATTGCCGCAATATGCAATCGAGACCGGCTCTTTTTTCTTGAGATATTCAGCCGCAATTTTAAAGACCTCTTGCAGGTCTGCTGACATTTTCGACACCCACCCTTGCTGGAGCCGGGTTTCTATTCGCGACTGGTCGACTTCCGCGATAACAGCTACACCGCCTGCTATTTCCGCAGCTTTTCCCTGGGCTCCACTCATGCCTCCCAGCCCGGATGAGACAAACATATGTCCGTGCATGTCATCGTCTTTGCCTATACCGAGCTGCATGCGGGCGGCATTTAGTAAGGTATTGAATGTGCCGTGGACAATGCCTTGCGGCCCGATATACATCCATCCGCCTGCAGTCATCTGGCCGTAATTGGATACGCCGAGCTGCATGGCCCGGTGCCAGTCTTTCTGATTGTCAAAAAGGCCAATAAGAAGTCCATTTGTGTTTATTACCCGGGGAGCTTCCGGGTGAGAGGGGAAAAGTCCCAGGGGATGCCCGGATTCGACTACCAGGGTCTGGTCTTCGGTCAATACCTCCAAATACTTTTTTATTAGCCGGTACTGCATCCAGTTCTGACACACTTGGCCTGTCTCTCCGTAAGTCACCAGTTCATAAGGGTATAGAGCGACCTCAAAATCAAGGTTATTGTCAATCATGACCTGAAAGGCTTTGCCTGCCAGACAGTTGCCTTTGTAAGCGTGGATCGGTTTTCCAAATATACGGTCCTGCGGCCGAAACCGGTAGCCATAGATGCGTCCCCGGATTTTTAGTTCCTTAAGGAACCCAGGAGCAAGAGCCTTGTGCAGCTCAGTGGGAACATAGCGGAGAGCGTTTTTTAAAGCTGTTTCAGTTTCCAATTTATTTAGGGTATAGCCTCTGTTGGGAGCTCGGCGTATACCTTCTTTGAATTTGGGTTCAGGGGGAAGTTTATGATCAAGGGTAATGCTCATGGTTTTTCTCCTATATGTAAAATTTTAAACCGCTTCGGCAAATATTGCAATGAGAAGGTTAAATGGAGTTCTCCTATTTTTTACCGCTTTTCCTTGGTAAAATAGCTTTAGGATTATCACCTTATTTGTATTTACTTAACTTCATGGGAGAAAGTTGTTTTGAGGAAAATGGGCGTAGTTTGAAGCTGTAGGTATATTCCTGAGCAGGCAGTCTATACTGCGGATGCGGGCGGGCACCCCATGATGTGTCTCCTCCTACTCCCATCTGTTTATAATCCAGATTTAGATTCACAAGCTCTCGAGTTATAAGGTCAGAAGCATGTCGCTGTCGTTTTTTATATCCAGAGTCGAAATCTTCAGGTAAAAAATGATGGGCACTTACACTTAGTAATGGGTCTCCTATAACCAAAAGCCCTATCCCCTCTTTATTTGTAAGCGCTACCCAACGTACATCTGTCTTATTGCCGTTTTCCTGCGGCCTTATATATGGATGGTACTGGTCCTTGACTTTGCCACGATAGACTCCTACTTTAGCGCCGCTCTTTCTATCCCAGTAGGTTTCATACGGACCCCGTCCATACCAGGATATATTGTCAAATTCAGACCTTAAAGTCATCTGAATACCAAAGCGTGGAAGGTCAGGCAGGCCTTTTTTGCCTGGGACAAAAAGGCTTGAAACTTCAATCTCACCATTACCGAAAATATGAAAAGAAGTTAAGTATTTTGATTCCACATCTGGAAGAGCCGCCTCAACTTCGATTAAAATATCCCGGTTTGAATTCTGCTTCGATTCGATCCGCTCGATAATCAGGTTTTTTCCGGCATCTCTCCATATACCAAGTCTCTGCGGCATGTTATTCCCATAATCATTGTCTGTAGGTGCACGCCAGAAATTTGGGGTGCAAAAAAATGGAACTGCCCCAGATTTTATCAGCTCGGTTTCCATATAGTTTAAGGAAACAAAGTGACCATTTTTCAGATCAAATATATAAGAAAAATCCAATCCTTCAATATATAGTTTCCCATCCTTGCTCTTTTGTCTTATTTTCGCAGCCCGGGCTATTTCTGTAAGTAACTTGGGCTTATAATACGGCAGTTTAAACTGCTCCCAGGCTACTTCATGCTCAGCCGGAATAAGCTCTGTTTTTTCCCTGGTGCGGAAACTTAGATCAAGGAAATATTCCACTCCGTATTCAGGCGTAATCTCAGGAAAAGGCAGGGTGAAGATCTTAGACTTATGCGGCTTAATATCCGGACCAGCAATTTTCCCCTCAGTTAAAACAGTGTCATCTTCTTTAAGCTTCCACAAAATATCAAACCGGTTAAGGTTTATAAAATCCTACCTGTTATTGATTTTAATTTTCCCGCTCCCAATGTCTACTTTGCTCGCTGTGATATTCTGATACACTTTTTTAACTTCCCAGATGGAAGGATGAAGTTTCCGGTCGGGAAACACCAGGCCGTTTATACAAAAATTTCCGCTGCTGGGTGTATCTTCCGGACCAAAATCTCCTCCATATGCCCAGAATTTTTTACCCTCCTCTGTTTCTGCCAATATTCCCTGGTCCACCCAATCCCAGATAAAACCTCCCTGCAGCTGCGGATGCTGGTAAATAACATCCCAATAATCCTTAAGATTCCCCACCGAATTTCCCATTGCATGGGCATACTCGCAAAGAATAAGCGGACGAGTGCGTTTTTGACTGGCATAATCTCTTAGGATGTGAATGCGGGCATACATAGGACAAAAGATATCGGTATGGGGACGCAGGTCTGCCATCTCATACTGCACAGGACGTGAAGGATCGCGCCCTTTGATCCAATTATAGGTGGCCTCAAAATTAATCCCATCTCCTGCCTCATTACCCAGAGACCAGATTATGACACAAGGATGATTTTTGTCCCGTTCGACCATACGAATAGTCCGGTCAAGATGGGCCGCTTTCCAGTCCGGCTTGTTTCCCAGGGTTTTATCAGGGTCATACCCCATACCATGAGATTCAACATTTGCTTCATCAATAACATAAAGGCCGTATCTATCGCACAGGCTATACCAGAGAGGGGTGTTGGGGTAGTGACTGGTACGTACGGCATTTATATTGAATTTTTTCATAAGCTGGATGTCTTTGAGCATTGATTCTTCAGTAACATAACGGCCACTCACGGAGTCGTGTTCGTGGCGGTTTACCCCCTTTAAAGTCACAGGCACTCCATTTATCTGCAGCAGCCCGTCTTTTATCTCCACTTTTCTAAATCCTATCTTAGT
>JAUWTR010000208.1 GCA_030614645.1 Candidatus Aminicenantota bacterium | reverse complement strand
AGCTTGAGCCCCTTAATATCCTATAGCCCCATCCGTCCATGATCCGAGCGGCAATTTCACCATCTCCACTAGGACTGACCAAAGGCATAATATCCCGCTTGCGGAAAAAGAAAGGCACAATAAAAATACGCCCATGCCAAACGAGCAAAACCACGGGTTTCTTCTCATCTCGCAGCTTGAGTAAGGCCTTTTCACCTACAACAGTCATCCGGTTAGTTTTTGTCCAGATCCAAAGGATAATCCTTCCCAGATTTCCTATCAGTTTCCAGCGGATATTCTCAATAAGAGGCATATGTATGAATGATACTAAGTAAATTGCAAATAGTAAATAACAAGATGAAATTCAGATGTGGCTTAAGCTTTTTGCAATTGGGGAGCTGGGTAAGCTAAAAATCTTTTACCATAACATTTTACAATTCACGTTTCACGGTTTTCTTAATCAATCTAACCTGATTCTTTTTACCGCTTCCGATTTTTCATTTCACGATTCACAATTCACCACTTTTTCCCACATTTCACATAGACGATCTTATCAATAACCATACCCACAATAAAACCTGCAAGGCAGAGCCCCAGGCCTAAAGGTACAGAATAAGGCCATACAGGCCAGTTGAAAGGGAGTATTTCAACCTCACATAGGAATCCAATAATTGCATAACCTCCCCCTAAAAACAGGCTTAAAAATCCGGCAGCAGGCCTTTTTTTGTGTAAAAAAAACATTGCCACTCCCGGAATAAAAAAACCTTCAGCCATAATCTCAGAGGCTAGCCCCAAGGTCTTAAGAATACTCTGCATTCTTGTTGCTATAAGAAAAGCAAGTAATGCTAAAATCAAAGTCGAAACACGGCTGACAAACACAATGTTTTTTTCCCTGCTCCGGGAACACAGCTTCTGGTAAATATCTCTGGTTAGAGATAATGCTCCAGTGTTGATCGCTGTATCCATAGTTGACATAACAGCTGCTGTTATGGCGACAAATAAAAACACAGCAAGGAAAGATCCTGTTCTGGAAGAAATAAAGGCTGATAAAAGGGGACCTGCCTGGCTCCCTGAGGGAAAAAGAGGAAGAATAAGGATGCCGATAATGACAATACTGCTGTATAAAAATATAAAAGTCACAGCCGCCGCCAAAAGGCCTTTCTTGGCCTTTTGCACAGAACGCGCGGCCTGTATCCGCTGCCATACAATGGGAGATATTATCCAGGCACAGGTAAATGAAAGAACAATAAGAAGATCTTTTTTTATATCAGCAAATAAATAAAAATAACCTTCCTTCCCTACCTTCGCAGCTATACAGGAAATTTCTTTTAAAGATGTGCTTCCACTTAAAAAAAATAAAAGACAAATAACTCCGCAGGTCAGTAAAAAAAATTGGAGGCTGTCTGTTATAACCACTGAAAATAATCCCCCGAAAACCGAATATATAAGGACAATAACTGTTGCTAATAATAAGGCTGAAAGATATGAAGTCCCCAGAAACAGCTTTAGAAAATTTCCTGCAGCAACCATTTGCGAAGCAGCTAGTAGGATCATATACCAGACGATTAAGAGCGAAGAAAAGTTCCGCACATGCCGACCATAGCGCATCTCTACCAGATCAGGAAGTGATACGATCGGAAGCTGACGGATAGGCCGGGCTAAAAATACAGCTAAAACCAAAACAGTCAAAACTGCCGGCACTCCCATGACCCAGATAGAGCTAATTCCCCTGCGATAAGCCTCATCAACAGAAACAAGAATAGAACTGGCCCCGATCCAGGAGGCTGTAAGAGAAAAATAAACTAAAATTGCAGGCAGATCCCGGGAAGCTAGAAAAAAATCCTCCAGGTTTTTTATCTTCCGAGAAAAGAAAAAACTCGCCGCAAGCAATAGCAAAAAATATCCCAGAAGAACAATTAACAATTCCAGTTGCACATCTGATGTATAACAAAATCTGCCTATAAAAAAAAGACCTTACTCAACATTTATGCTATAATCCTGCTAATCATGAAAAATATTTTCTGGCTTTTATTACTCCCCACACTGGTTTTTTCCCAGACTGCAGAGGATATCGCCTTAAAGACCGAGGCAAAACTCCGCTCCTTCAGATCACTTCAAGCAGATTTTAAACAGGTCTACTATTCATCCACAGTTTCCACTCCTCTAGAAGAAGAGGGCAGGCTGTATCTACAAAAACCTGGCTGGATGAAATGGGAATACCGGAAACCGGAAAAGAAAATATTCCTTATAAAAAACAACCTCTATCAAGAATACTATGCAGAGGAAAAACAACTGGTTGAAAAAACTTTTTCGGATGAAGAAAATGAAGCTGAAGTCCTCTCCCTGCTGGCAGGAGAAAGAGGAATACTTGAAAATTATTCCGTTGATCTCAGTCCTTTTCCAACTGAAAACTCTAATGTCTTTCAGATAAAACTTACTCCCTTGACAGAAGAAGCAGATACCTTCATCCTTTTAGAAATAGATGCTAAAACCTGGCTGATAAAAAAAGTTGTTTCTTTTGACTGGACCAACAATAAACAGGAATTTCATTTCAGCCGTATCGAAATCAATAAGAATTTTCCAAAAGATACCTTTGAGCTTGATATTCCTGCAGATGTCGAAATAATCAAATAACAAATAAAACCATTTGCCCTCAACTACGTATAAGTTTAAGAGGGCTGGATGTCCTCCATTGCATGAAGACAAAGAGCTTGTAAAAAAAACTCTAGCCGGCAAGCATGGGGCTTTCGAAATGATCGTTCAAAAATACCAGCAGCCACTTTTAAACTATATCGGACGTACAGTAGGAGAATATGAACTTGCGCTTGAATTAACCCAGGATGTTTTCATTAAAACCTATTCCTCCCTTCATTCCTATCGTTCTCATTATAAATTCAGTACATGGCTTTATAAAATCGCATCCAATTATATAATCGACTATTGGAGAAAGAAGAAGATCAAGGCATTCTCAATAGACCAGCAGTCCGAAAAAGAAGACTCACCCCCTCCCATTCAGGTCCCTTCCCAAGAAACCTCAATTTATGAAAAATACGAGCTCTCGGAGATAAAGGGGAAAATCGAAACAGCTCTGGAAAAGATTCCGTCTTACCTGAGAGAATTATTTGTCTGGAAGCACATCAATGAATTCAGCTATCAAGAAATTGCAGAGATCAAGGACTTGCCGGTTGGAACAATAAAAAACCGGGTCTTTCAGGCTAAAGAGCTGATCCGTAAGCAAATGGAGGGTATGGGATGAAGTGCCTCCAGAGTGAGCAGATATACCTCTATCTTGAAAAAGAACTTCCAGGGCCTGAAACCGCACTTATAAGAGAACATTTAAAAGAATGCCCCCTATGCCGGAAAGCAGTCAAAGAAAGAAGAGTTTTTATAAAGGCTGCAGAAAGCCTCCCATCTTTAAAGGTGCCTCAGGATTTCTCCAGGCAGGTTATGGAACAAATATTCCCCTTAAAAATTCCAGTTCGCGCCTCGATCCTGGCTGTAACCGCCTGTTTTTCTGTCATGCTCACAGCCCTCTTTATCTTATTTCTACGCTCCGGACAAACCCTGGTAAATATCCTTATCAACCTTAACCATTCAGTATGGAATTTTTTAAAGCACACCCTGGTTCTATCCGCCAAGATAAGTAAACTTGCTGTCCTTCTGATAAAAACCATTTCTCAGTGTATCCAGCAAATATTTAACGGCCTGGCCAGTCTTACCTCGATCCTTGGTCCTGAATTGCAAATAGCACTCATCATCCTTTCTCTGGCCATCTTTACAATAATATTTTACGGATTGAAAAAAAAATTATCGATCGGAGAACATTATGAATAAAAAGATACTATTCCCTTTTGCCCTGCTTTTGTTTTTCGTTGGGTTTGCCCCTCTGAACGGACAGCAAAATTTTTTATTCAAAAACGATATAATTGTTGCCCAAGATCAAGTCCAGGACAATGTAATCACCTTCGGCGGTGACATTCTTATTAAAGGAAAAATCAAAGAAAATGTTATAGCCTTCGGAGGCACGATCATTGTAGAAGGCGAGGTCGGAGACGTTGTCCTGGGAATAGGAGCGGACATTACCTTAAGGTCAACTGCCACCATCACAGGAGATGTTGTTTCCCTCGGCGGCACTCTCACAAAAGAGCCGGGAACAATTATCAGAGGAGACACCATCTATTTTGACACTTCAGATGATCTTTTTGCGATCTTAAAAGCAGGGATGATAGGCAAGGCGGGAATATCTCTTGTCCCCTTCCTGATCATCGTAAAATTGATAATGTCATTTATCTGGTTTATCCTGGCTGTTATCTTAACAGCAATATTCCCCCGCCAGGTCGTGTTTTCTTCATCTCAAGTCAGGTCATCTTTCTGGCCAGTGCTCGGAACCGGAATTATAAGTCT
>JAUWTR010000253.1 GCA_030614645.1 Candidatus Aminicenantota bacterium | reverse complement strand
AGCCTTTCTTTGGATAAAAATTATCCTATTGCTTTTAATAACATGGGTTCGGTTTATCTTTCAAAATTTTTAAAGACAAAAGAACGGAGTGTTTTTCAAGAGGCCCTCTATCACTTTAAAAAAGCTATTGAGCTTGATCCCAACTATGCATCTGCCTACAATGGCTTGGGTGCAGCTTATATGCAGACCGGAAATACAGAATGGGCCATTAATTGCTGGGAAAAAGCGGTACAATTCGATACCGGTTTAAGTTTTGCGCTTTACAATCTGGGAATAGCTTACCTGCAAAAAGGGGAGAAACAAAAAGCTCTGGACGCCTTCTCAAAGTATAAAGAAAAAAATTATAGTTATCTTCCCCCCGGAGACAAAGCCAAGCTTGATGACCTTATCCGGAAATGTAGGAGGGCGCCATGAGGAAAATTTATTATATTAATACGCTGCTGATTATCTCAGCTCTAATTTTGGGGGCCTGCGGGATTGCCGGCAATATGAAGCTTGATCCGGTTAGTAAGGATTTTTTTGAATATGCCCGGCTGATCATGACCGGTCCAGAAAAAGATATTTTTAATCACCTGCCGGATTATGAATCAAGAGAGCAGTTTATAGAAGAATTTTGGATAAAAAGAGACCCTGATCCCGGCACTGAAGAAAATGAATTTGAAGAGGAATTTTTTCGCCGGATCGATTATGCCAACCAGAGGTTTAGGGAAGGCATTCCTGGATGGAAAACGCCCCGGGGAAGGATATACATCTATCTGGGCCCCCCGGATAGAGTCATGCAGAGGCCCTATATAAATGATCCCCAGATAAAGGGTATGGTCTGGTGGGGATATTATAAATATCGGCTTGGGATTGAGTTTGTGGATAGGAAAGGAGACGGTTGTTATTCTTATAGCCGTCAAGACAGTATAGCGGGAGGCTTGCTGCATGCCATAGAAAGGGCAAAATTTGGACAAGCCTATTCAACTGATTTTGAAAGGGTTATCTCGGATTTTCACATGAGTTATAACAGCAAGACAAGAGAGATTCAGGCTTCATTACCGGTAAATTTTTTATCTTTTAAAGCTGAAGAAGGTATGCTTAAAGCTGTCTTTGAGTTTGAGTTTTTTATATACGAACGTAAGGGCAAGAGTAAAGATAGAATCAAAAGAGAGAAGTTTTTTGAAATTACAGAAGAGGAACTTCCGGAGATAGAAAAAATATACTTTACTTTTCCTTATGATCTGAAACCTGGTAAATATTATTTTGATGCAGTGCTTATTGTAAAACCCGACATCACCAAGGTGAGAAAGATTTTTAAGATAAAAGTATGATGAATCCAGGTAAAGGGAGATAGACTGAGCGAATGAAAACCAAAACAATAGCTTATATTTCTATTTATTTGATTTTAACATTGATTCTTTATGCTGCTCCTAAAGTTAAGGAAAAAGACCTGCCCGAAAAATACCAGGAGTGGCTGAAGTTTACCCGCTATATTATGCTTTCTCAGGAGAAAGATGTTTTTTTGGAGTTAACCAGCAACCGGGACCGGGATATTTTTATCAAGACCTTCTGGAAACAGAGAGACCCTACCCCGGGTACTCCCCAAAACGAAAACAAGGATGAGCATGAAAAACGGTTTTTATATGCCAATGAATACTTCCGCCGGGGCACCCCCAGAGAAGGATGGATGACGGATATGGGAAGAATGCACATTATCCTGGGACCGCCCAGGAGCACTGAAAAGTTCGAGGGGATTTCAGGGATATACCCCTGCCAGGTCTGGTCGTATTACGGAGACAAGAAAAAAGGCCTTCCCACCAGTTTTACCCTGATATTTTTCCAAAGACATGGTTTTGGTGAGTTTAAACTCTATAATTCCCTGGCTGACGGCCCGGCCAGCCTGCTTGTAGCAAAAAAAGGTCTGGATGTAAATAACAATCAACAGGTGTACAAAAAGATAAGGGAACTTGCCCCGACCCTGGCCGGCCCGTCCATATCTATGATTCCTGGCCGCTATGCCTATGATTTTCGTCCCTCTCTCCAGGATAATTTTATTCTCTCTGATATTATTGAATCGCCCAAAAAAGATGTCAATCCCACCTATGCCACCCACTTTCTGGAATACCGTGGCGTAGTAAGTACGGAATATCTTACAAATTATATAGAAAGCGAGGCCAATTTAGTGGTTTTAAAAGACCCTATACTGGACATCAATTTTGCCCATTTCTCCATCAGCCCTTCCAGGATTTCTATTGATTATTTTGAGCCGAAAGACCAGTATTTTTGTAATTTTCAACTCAATGTGAATTTGAGCCGGGACGATGAGATGATCTATCAATATTCTAAGGATTTCCCCTTTTACTTCCCGCCTGATAATGTCGAAAAAATTAGAGGAAGCGGGATCGCTATCCAGGACTCCTTTCCTCTAATCGAGGGAGAGTATAAGCTTAGTATTCTTATCCAGAATTCAGTGGGTAAGGAATTTAGTGTTTTTGAGAAGGATATTCTGGTGCCTCATACCTCTGAGACGCCTGAGATCATGAAGCCGGTTTTGGGGTATAGACTCCAGGATTATCCAGGCGGGAGAAAGGTCCCATTTGGATTATTGGGAAAAAAAATATTGGTCGATCCCCAGAATACATATTCCTTAACAGAAGACATTGCTCTAATTTTTAATATACTAAATGTTACCCGACCTTTATGGGAAAAGGGAAAAGTCGAACTTCAAATAAATGGGCTGGGGGCAAGAGTCCCTGTGAAAAAAACTTTTTCTCTGAGCCTGAAAAATTATCCCTATAGCAGAACTTTGGGACTGAGTTATACTTTTCCCGCTGAAGAGCTTATCTCTGATTATTACGAGATAAAACTTGTTCTGATAGATGATAATTTAAAGCTTCTTGCTGAAAAAAAGGGCAATTTTATAATTTCTACCCAAGAAATTGTCCCTCATCCAACCACGCTGGCAAAAGCTTTCCCCTTAGCAAATAACTTTCTCTATTTTTATTCTTTAGCCTACCAGTATGATAAAGTTAAAGCTCCGGATAAGGCGGAATTTTGCTATAAAAAGGGCTTTCAGTTAAATCCGTACTTTAAACCGGGATTGGTCGAATATGCGAAATTTCTGCTAAAAGTCAATAAATATTCCGAGAGCATGGAACTGATCGAGAAAACCAAAGGCGCGGAAGAGATGGAGTTCCAGTACTTTCTTGTCAGGGGAAAAGCCTATATGGGAATGGAGAGATATGAGGAAGCTATAAACAGCTTTTTAGAAGGAAACAAGATTTATAAAAGCGACACCGAGCTGCTTACTCCTCTCGGGTTCTGTTATTACAAAATCGGCAAAAATAAAGAGGCACTAGAGGTTCTTAAAGCGTCTCTTAGTCTTAATACCGAGCAGACAGAAGTAGAAAAGCTTATTGCAGAGATAGAGAAGAAGTAACACGAAATATAAATTGTTGACACGATAATATATCTGTGCTATAAATTCCAGATCATATCAAACTTCCGATCAAGAGACATTTTATATGCACATTGCTGATGGAATTATTAGCACAGAGATCGCTATAGTAGCTGATGTTATTTCTATAGGTGCGCTATATGCTTTTGGGAAAAAGACGGATGCGGATAATATCCCCAAAATGGGAATGATGGCAGCCGCTCTTTTTGTGGCGTCGCTTATTCACTTTCCTGTAGCCGGGACTTCAGTCCATCTGGGGCTTTTCGGGCTGGCCGGTATACTTTTAGGAGTAAGGTCATTCCCGGTGGTTTTTGTCGCTCTCTTATTTCAATCCTTGATATTCCAGCACGGCGGGATTCTTTCT
>JAUWTR010000131.1 GCA_030614645.1 Candidatus Aminicenantota bacterium | reverse complement strand
GGAAGAAGAACAGATCACCCGAGATAAACGCAGGAATGGGGTAAGATTTTCAAGTCCTCTAGAGATACACAATAGAAAAAAGATCATCTTCCAAAAATATCATGCAGGTCCTTCTGAGGAACAGGAAGGAGATTTTAAATTTATTCGTTTTTCTGTCAAACTGCCTTATGACCGCAAAAAGGCGTGCTTGATATTTAAAACCTTGGGAGATGAAGGCAAATTTTCTTTCTGGGTAAATCCTGTCTTATACTCAAAAAAAACTGCTACAAGCAATGTTATTTTGATTTCCATAGATACACTTCGGGCCGACCATTTGGGCTGTTATGGCTATAACAGGGATACAAGTCCAAATATTGATAATCTGGCAGTAGGTAGTGCGAAGTTTATTAATACATATGCGCCTTCTCCCTGGACTCTTCCTTCTCATGTTTCAATGCTTACTTCACTTTACAGTGTTAATCATCAGGTTAATCACGAAGATGAGAGAATAGACCCGGAGATAATCACCATGGCGGAGGTGATGCGGACTAATGGCTTTTCTTGTGCTGCTTTTACAGGAGGAGGGTTTGTCAGCTCAACTTATGGATTTTCTAAAGGTTTTGACTCGTATAATGAGGGTGTTGGGGGAGTCTTTCACCAGGATTCGGCTGAGCGCGTTTATCGTGCGGTGTCTGATTGGAACGACCGACAGCAGGATAGAGATTTTTTTCTCTTTATTCATACATATCAAACCCATAATCCCTATGCCTGCCCTTTTCCCTATAAGGTAATGTTTCTGGATGAAGAAGCTAAAATGGGCCATATTGACCTGCGGGGCCATTTAGGCGGATCTAAAAATATTTTTAAAACAATTCCTGAACATGAACGCCGGAATATTATCGGCCTTTATGACGGTGAAATACGCTATACGGATGAAAAGCTTATTGGTCCGCTGGTCGATAAGCTCAAACAATCCGGGCTTTTCGAGCAGACGATGATTATTCTTACCAGTGATCATGGAGAAGAGTTTTTTGAGCACGGCGGTTGGGAGCACGGACATTCCTTATATAACGAATTATTGAAGGTTCCGCTGATTATCAAGTTCCCTGAATCAAAATACAAAGGGGAGAGTAGAAAGACTATTGTTTCCTTGGTCGACCTTATGCCTACCATCTTTGATGAGATGGGGATAGATTATTCAGGATTGAAAATTGACGGCAAAAGTCTTATTCCGGTATTGAAAGGAAGGGAGACAAAAGATAGAATTTTCCTGGCAGAGCTGGCGGGTAATATAATAAATTCAAATATTCCCGAGAAAACATCTACAAACCTGGGGAAAAAGAAGCTTATAGTAAATCAAAGGTTCAGCCAAGATGAGCTGAACTTTTTTACCTTTCCTCCTCCTAATGCTGGGCCGGTCGAGTTTTATGATTTATCTGCTGACCCGCTTGAAAAAATCAATACAGCTGGGAAAAACGCTGATCTTGTCAACCGGATAATCCGCTGGATAGATGAGATAAAACAAGCAGCTGAAAAACGTATGACTGGAAAAGCAGTGATGAATGAAAAACTCAGAGAACAGTTAAAGGCTTTGGGATATATCAAATGAGAGTGTATTTATTCTTTCTTATGAATAATACTGGTTATAAAGTGAGGGGATAATGAAAAAATTTCTAGAAATAAAGTGTTTAAGTGAGCAAGAACAGAAGCAGCTTATGGATAAGATTGAGAAAATTCTGGCTGCAAAGAAAAAAGATAAGGTATTGAGTGAGAGGGAGGTCAAGGAGATAGAAGAACTAAAATTGAAGCCGCTTTTAGATATCCAGGATGTCCAAAGTGTTTATGATGACTTTATATATAAAAATATAAGGAGAAAAAAAACAGGAGATTCGAATGAATGATATTAAGATCGATTATGATAACATCAATGTCGCAGATATTATGAAGCAAATCCAGGCAGATGATGTTGTGTTTGAAAACTCTATACCTGAGGAATCACCTTCTCCAGAAGATAATCAAGCATCTTCAGAGCCCTCCCTGCAGATCCCTGAACCCGAATACCTCCCTATGGTTTCTTCGAAGAAAAAAAGAATCTTATTGAAGCTAATGAAGCCGTTTTCTCCCCTTATCAAACTGCTGATCTTGCCTGTGCATCAGGAATTACGGCAGACAGTTCATAGCCTAGACTATACCAACAGAAGGTTGGACTATACAAACAAAAGGCTGGACAGTGCTGTAATTAGATATGGATGCCTGGATATAACCATGGAATATGTGAAGCTCCTGCATAGTCTCTGTCATAATATTGTGGTTGAATTGACAAAGTTGAAGATCGAGGAGGAAGGAATGAGAATCAAGCTAAGGATAATTGAAAAAGATTTTGAATTGCTAAGCCGGAAAGAAAAAGCCCTGGAGAAGAAAGTCTTTAAATGAAAGTCGCATTTGTCGTTCAGAGATACGGGTTGGAGATTAGCGGAGGAGCTGAACTTCATTGTCGCTGGGTCACTGAACACATGAAAAAATATTGGGATGTCGAAGTCCTGACAACCAGAGCTCTGGATTACATATCCTGGGAGAATCATTATTCCGGTTCAGATGTCTTAGTCAATGATATTCGTGTTAGGAGATTTTCAGTTGCAAAACCCAGAGACCCGGAAAGGTTTGGTAAGATCCAGAACTTTGTTTTTGAAAACGAGCATAGTGAAGAAGATGAAATAATGTGGTTAAAGGAAGAAGGGCCTTTTTCCCCTGATCTTATAGATTATATCAAGGGTCATGTTGATGATTATAACTATTTTATCTTTTTCAGCTACCGTTACTATCACTCCTATTGGGGAATTCAGGCTGTACCTCACAAAAGTATACTTGTACCTACAGCGGAGCATGACCCAGTCGTCAATTTAAAAATATTTAAAGAGCTGTTCAGAAAACCTCGGGGGATTGTGTTTAATTCGCTAGAAGAGAAAAAAATGATAAATACAGTTTCAGGGAATGAAAATATTCCTGCGGAAGTTGTGGGAGTAGGAGCAGAGGTCCCGGAGGAGGTCTTTTCAAAACAGTTCTGTCAGAAATATGGCATAAAAGATAATTATGTGATCTATATAGGACGTATCGATATAAACAAAGGGTGCATTGAGCTATTTGATTTTTTTATCCGCTATAAAAAAGAAACCAGCTCAAATATCCAATTGGTGCTTGTAGGCAGCACTGTGTTAAAGATCCCTATCCATCCTGACATAATTTATCTCGGATTTCTTTCCGAGGAGGAGAAGTTTTCTGCCCTTGACAAAGCTTTGCTTTTACTTATGCCCTCGTTTTATGAGAGTCTATCCATGGTTACAAATGAAGCATGGGCTCTAGGTAAGCCTGTTCTGGCTAATGCCCGCTGTGAGGTATTAAAAGGCCAGTGTGAAAGGAGCAGTGCCGGTTTGTACTATAAAAATTACAGAGAATTTAAAGAGGCGCTTATGCTTTTTTTGGGTTCGTCTAGGCTTCGTTCCAGCATGGGAAAAAACGGCCGTAAGTATTTTCAGGATAATTATACGTGGGGAACTATTGAAAAAAAATATCTGTCTCTTCTAAAGCGCTTGGAAAAGGAATAATTATGGAAGTCCACCAGTTTGCAACATCCTTGAGCTACGGGGATGCCATATCCAATGAGATGATGGAAATCCGTCAAGCTCTCAAGGAAGAAGGGTATTGCTCGGAGATATTCGTCAAGCTTTTCGATCCCCGCATGGCTAAGCATATAAAGGATTACCGCGAGTATAAAAAATTCAGTTCCTCCCAGAATGTGGTGATTTTTCATTTCTCCATCGGCTCACCGGTGTCCAAGGTTTTTTTCCGGATTCCCGACAAAAAAATTATGATCTATCACAATATAACTCCCTACGAATATTTCCTTGACTTTCATCGAATATTAACTCGGGAATGTTATAAAGGCCGGCTGGAAATCAATCTTTTTGTGGATAAGGTCGATCTAGCTCTGGGTGATTCAGAATTTAACCGGAAAGAACTGGAAAGAGTCGGATATAGAAATACCAGTGTCTTGCCGCTGCTGCTGGATTTTGCCAAGTTCGACCGCCCTGGTGATCCGGTGGTAAAAAAGCTATTTTCTGACAATAAATTCACACTTCTTTTTGTAGGCCGGGTCATCCCCAATAAAAAATTCGAGGATGTTATTAAGATTTTTTATTTTTATAAAAAATATTATAGCCCTGATTCACGATTAATACTGGCTGGTGATTACCGGGGAATGGAACAATATTTGGCTGGATTACAGGATTTGGTGCAAAAGCTTGAGCTGGAAGATGTCTATTTTACCGGACACATTAGCTTTCCAGAACTTGTTGCTTATTTCAATACTGCAGATGTATATTTAAGCATGAGTGCCCATGAAGGATTTGGTGTTCCTCTTCTGGAAGCATTTTATAAAAAAATCCCTGTAGTAGCTTTTGCAGCAGGGGCTGTAGAAGAAACTATGAATTCAGGGGGAGTGCTGATCCGGCAAAAGAATTTTGCTGCTGCTGCCGCTTTGCTGAATGAGCTGCATCAGGATCGAGAATTAAGAGAAAAAGTGGTTATGTCACAGAATAAGGCTCTTAAAAAATATGGCCGTAGTAATGTGTATCGGATTTTACTTAGTCATGTAAGAAAGGTAGGTAAAAGATGAGAGTGGACCAACTGATTCCTGCCTATCACCGGGGAGATGCTATTGGCGATACTGCTACCCATATGAAACAATATTTTTTATCCCAGGGATTTGAATCTCAGATTTATTGTCTGACGCGAGACGATGGCCTGGAAAATGAATCCGAGCTGTTTGACAATTTCAAAGCACCGTCGGCCGGGGATATGTCTTTCTTTCATTTTGCTTTACCCTCTCCTTTGACGCCTGCGTTTATTAAGTTAAAAAGCAAGAAAGTGATTCTTTATCACAATATTACCCCTGAAAAATATTTCACAGATTACAGCCAGGAAATGGCACGGTTGTGCCGACGGGGAAGAGATGAACTGAGGTCATTAACTCCATATGTGGATTTAGCCCTGGCCGATTCTGAGTTTAACCGCAGGGAATTGCTTGAGTTTGGTTTTAAAAAAACTGCTGTTTTTCCACTTTTTGTCGATTATAAGAAATATGAAAAACCGTTCAGCCGGTTCATGTTTGATCTTTTTGATGATGAGCGGGTAAATATTCTTTTTGTGGGACGCATTGTTCCTAATAAAGCGATAGAGGATTTGATCAAGGTGGTTTTTTACTATAAAAAGTATATTTCTCCCCTTGTAAGGCTGATCATTACCGGCAAGACATCTTCTTTACCTAAATATTATGAAGGACTTGTTCGTATGGCGGATGAGTTCTATCTAAAGCCTGAGGAAATATGTTTTACTGGCCATACCTCTGATGAAGAAATGTTTGCTCTTTACCGGGTTTCAGATGCCTTTCTTTCTTTAAGTGAACATGAAGGTTTTGGGTTGCCTTTTATTGAATCTTTGATATTTGAGCTCCCTATTATTGCTTATAATTGCACTGCTGTCCCAAATACTTTGGGAGATTCAGGGATTCTTATAAATCATAAACGGGTCGACTATGTCGGGGAATTGGTCAATCAGGTAGCTATGGATAAAAAAATCAGAGCTGCGGTAATTGAAGGACAAAAACAACAGCTTAATAAATACAGGAGGCAGGATCTAAAAACTTTTTTACTTCACAATATAAAAATTTTATCAGAGGAAAATGACTAGATTTTTTATGAATGGGTC
>JAUWTR010000277.1 GCA_030614645.1 Candidatus Aminicenantota bacterium | reverse complement strand
GACGGTAGGCTTCAATACATGCTTTTTGGACCGCAAGCGCTATTGTATAAGCTTCTCTCTGGTCAGACGTGAATTTCCCATTGATCGGCCAGGTGCGGCTGATATCCATACACATGTAGTCGAGCTCGCCTCCAAAATCCATTAGCAGAATATCGCCGTCTTCCAGCTTGCGAGAATTTTCGCTGTAGTGCCAGATACAGGAGTTAGGGCCAGAGGCAACGATCGAGGGATAAGCAAAGCCCCGGCAGCCGTTCCTTAAAATCACAAACATAGCAGCTGCTTCAACTTCGTATTCATAAGCTCCCGGCCGGGAGGCCAGCATTGCCTGCTTTACCGCTTCTGCTGATATCCTGCCATTGCGGCGTATGATCTCGATCTCCTCAGGTGATTTTATCAGGCGTAATCTATCTATATGCGGGACAATGTCCTCAAACTCGCAGACCGGATAACGTTCTTTAAGCTTTTTGATGCGGTAATTATCCATAGATATCTGGTCATTATAGTGGGTCCTGTTCTTGCGGCCGGTAAATATCCGTGTTTCCCAGCGGGCATTGTCAATAGTATCCCCTGGGGACAAGCGCACATGGAATGTCAATCCAAACTGCCTGGCCCTGCGTGCGATAAGCTCATCAAAATAAGTCAGAGTATAGATCTCTGTCATCCCCGTTTTTTCGCAGGCTTGTTCATCCTTAAGTAGATTCGTACCTTCGATCATTTCCTCGCGGGGAGTCTTCCGGGGTAAAAACAGAAAGGACTCCCTTGTTTTTGGGGCCATAAGCAGAATAGCATTAAGGTCTTCTACGCCTGTAAAATAATAGAAATCATTATCCTGGCGGATATGGGCTCCTTCCTGAGGCAGGGATTTTGCGAAAAGGACGATCATCCCGTCATCGACCTTATCCATGAGAGCCTGGCGGCGGTTTATAAATTCAGCGCGGGAATACCCGCTTCTCTGAGAAAAAGCCAAAGATTGGCATAGAAAGGCACATATAATAATTACAATAAATAATATAATTCTTGTTTTTTTCATGCATATCCTCCAGGTCCTGAACTATTCATAAAAAATGCCAATATGAATGATACTGAGAAAACAAAAAATAGTAAATGGAAAATGGATAAAAGCTGTAAGGTGTTAAGAAAACTGTTGAAATGTAATTTAATTATGATTATTATTTCTCTCTTTATCCTTGATAATCCACAAGTCGAGTTTGCCGTAGATGGTAGACGCGGCGGGTGAATAGGAGAAATAACTATGGCACATATTTTTATCGGAGCATTAACTACGGTTGTGTTTCTTTTGGTAATAATTTCAGCTCAAAAAAAGGATATTCAAGTAAAATGGTGGCAGTGGGTGTTGACATTTTTTGAATATATATATTTCATATTTGTGCTTGAAGTTATAGTTAGTTTCCTGCAAGAAGGTGCAGCAAAAGGAGCTCTTGTTATCGGCACAATCCTTGGATTTATCGCTGTTGTCTGGGCTTTCTTTTTATACCGTTTTGTTTTTTCCCGCAGAGCCACTAAGGAGAAATAATAATGCCAGAAAATTCTCTCGATAGACGCAACTTTATTAAACTTTTATCTACAGGAAGCGCTGCCCTTGGCCTGGGATTTTCCGCTCCCACCCTATTGGGAAAAACCAATAATGGGATGATTGTCGAATCTCAGGATAAATACGGCGACTTCCCGGTAGAGATAAGAACGAACAAAAATTTTCCTTATGAAATAGCTCCAAAAATCCTCAAGCCCATGAAGGAAAAGAATAACTGCTTCAGCCGGAACAGCTGGGACCCTGAGCGCCGGAAAGCTCTATCTCAGCTTGAGGATCTGTCTTACAAACGCCTTATCAAAGGTGAAGGGAAAGTTCCCAATCAGACCCGCCTGGACTATGCTTTAATGGCAGCAGCCTGGACATATGCTGGTTCAGGAGACATAACCTACCGCTGGGATGGCCCTTTTGGCCAGGCTGGTATGGAAGGCCTGGGAGGCCGGGGTCCCTGGAATCCTGCTGACATTGACATGACCTGGGAAGAAGCATCTCTGGCAGTAAAACATGCTGCCCGATTTTATGGGGCATCTCTGGCAGGAATCGCTGAATTGAATCCCCTGTGGATCTATTCTGATATCTATTCCCCCACAAGAGAAGACCGGATGCATATTACGCATGTGCTGACAGAAGGCGAGCGTTTTGAAAAAACTCGGGACACCTGGTATATACCCCGTTCTATGAACCGGGTAGTATCCCTGGCATTTGAGGAATACTACGAAGGAATTGCCAATTCTCCTGGAAGGCTAGCTTCTGCAGCTGTAGGGGACGGATATTCCCGCATGGCTGTAACTTCCACCACTCTGGCTGAATTTATCCGGGCTTTGGGATACCGCGCCTTACCAGCGGGAAATGGAGTAGGATTTAGTATCCCCATAGCAATAGACGCCGGTATAGGAGAACTGGGGCGTTTAGGACTGCTTATCACTCCCAAATATGGACCGCGGGTCCGTTTGGCTAAGGTAATTACAGACATGCCGCTTATACCTGACAATCCCATAAGCTTTGGAGTTGCGGAATTCTGTAAGGCTTGCATGCTGTGCGCTAAACACTGCCCCAGCGACTCTATCACTGCCGGCCCCCGCACTTGGAAAGGAAAATCCCCTTCTAATAATCCAGGCTCGCTTAAGTGGTTCGTAGAGCCTGAATCATGCCATGATTATAACGGCTTCAGCTGTTCCAACTGCAAGCAGGTCTGCCCTTTTACAAAACCTAATAATTCCTGGCTGCATCAGATGATAAGAATGGTGATCAAAGGGAAGATCGGACCTTTAAACAATTTAATGGTAAATCTTGACCAAGCCAGCGGATATGGCAAGCAGAAACAGGATACAGAGTTCTGGAAGCTTGACGGCAGCAAAACTATCTGCGGCCGGGAAAAGATGTAGTCACCTGACGAACCATCAACTCAAATACTTTTTTTGCATTACAATATTTAGTGACCGAATAAATATCTATTAAAATTCTGTGATTGATATAGGTCTTTTCATCAAGCTCCTGATTAAGAAAAAGAAGAGAATATTCGCCTTCTATAAGATATACAAACCGCGTTTCATCATAATAATCCCAGCATATTCCGATCCGGTCATTCTTAGATAATGATTTAAAATCATGCCGATAGATAATTTCTGGTTTTAGCTCCCGGAAAATTACTGGAAGCAGGGCATTCATGACAGGCCCCCAAGTGTGAGTTTCCTGGTTAAATTTAAAAAATTTATCAAAATAAAACGTTTTTCCCTCTGGTTTATCCATACAGGTTCCCGTGTAAAAGGCCAGAATGATCTCATCTGCTCTGCGGAAAGATCTTCTCATCTCTTCACCCATAGCACGATGATATGGCTTCATGGCAACAGGCGCTGGCTCGATATGAGAGGCAGCTTCTCCTATTACAGGCTCATCAGATGCTTCAGGTTCGGATTTAACCGCAGATGTTGATGCACAGTTTATATTATATAAAACTGCTAAGCTTAGTCCTGCAACTCCGCCTATAATCTTTTTCCAGGCCATGT
>JAUWTR010000321.1 GCA_030614645.1 Candidatus Aminicenantota bacterium | reverse complement strand
TACCTCAATCGAGGCTTTCCGCCCGGGCCCATCGCCAACCCCGGCCAGGCTTCCCTAAAGGCCGCTCTTTATCCGGCTGACGTCAAATATCTCTATTTTGTATCCCGTAACAACGGCAGCCATCAATTCAGCCTTACCTTCCGCGAACATCAGAATGCCGTCAATAAATATCAAAAGTAAGCATTTCCAAAACATTCCAAAACATTACTGGAAATAAAATCACATATCTGCTATATTGTTTTTTTGTTTAAAAAAAATAGGAAGCTTACTCTCTAGGAGGAAACATGAAAATCAAAAACTATGTTATCCCAGTGTTAATCTTAGGATTAATCTCAAGTCTGGCACTATCCCCAAACCTTTATGCACAGGAAAAAGAACAGCAGGCAAAAGTCATTATTCCCAAAGAAGTAAAGACTGTTTTGCAGGAAGGGCAACAATCCAGGGAAGCACGCTTGGATATCCCCTTTACCATCAGCAAACATCTCTACCTTCCCGCCCAGCAGAATCTGCATAACATTTTTATTTTTACTATAAAAAATGCAGACCTTGGTTATACCGCCATAGCTTCAGCAGAAGGAGCAGCAGAGAAAGAAGGTGAAGAAACAACAGCTTTTCAGACTGCCTCAGATAAACTTCAGGCCAAGGCCTACATGTTCCTCCTGTTTGAAAATTTGGACAATGATTTTTCTAAAGAGGTCTATGTGCCGATAAATTTCCAAGTAGACAGTGCTTCTTATGACCCGGAAAAAGAAGAGACTTATACTACAGGCTACCCGCTCCCACATGGCAAATATCTCCTCTCTATGGCGATCACATCAGAGGATATGCAAAAAATCGGCACTCAGTATTTTGAGTTTTCAACGTCTGATTCTGCTTCATTTGCTGAAGAAATGGGAACCACCCCCATCTTTTTTGCTAAAAATATCAAGAGAATTGCATCACCTGAGACCACAACCGAGGTGCATAAAGATATTTTCAGATACTCTGTACTTGAGATCCTCCCAAACTTGGAAAAAGTTTTTAAGGCCGGGGACAACCTGGATATCTTCTTTTTCATTTTCGGAACCCAGTTCAACGAATCCAACCAGGCCGACCTCTTGATAAATTACGAAGTCCTCCAGGGTGAGGATATTCAGATCAAATATGCCGATCAAAAATACAATTCTCCCTTCATAAGCCAGCCCCTTCCCATCAAGAAAACAGTTGCTATCACTACAACCACAGAAGAAGGTAAAAAAGAAGAGAAAAAAGAATCCAAAGACCTTGAGCCAGGTTCCTATTCCCTAAAAATTACGATAAAAGACAATCTTTCGGGAAAGACCTTAGAAATCAATATTGATTTTGAGATGAAATAAGGACCTTTCAGCTGGCAAGAATCAGGTCAGTTAATACGAAAACACGCGGATGCTAAGATAAATCTGAGGGTATGGATACGCTCGCTTCAGATTTTTAACGCCATTTTTCTTCGTTTTTCTCGACGTCTGCGGATCCTGGTTATTCATAAAAATTGCCAATGATGTACTCAAAAAATCAATATCTAACTTTAACATTGGTACTTTTTACCTTTCAGGCGAGTCGACCTTACCACATCTACTTCGTTACAGCGGATTCGCGGTGAAGGACCACAGCTTCATCCACTGCGCCTCGTATCTGCGGCAATCTCGACTCGTGAATTAACCAGAATCATATCTCAGAATCAGAAGGCTAAATCTTCAATGTCGCTTAATCCATACCCACAGATTTATCTGGCAGCCTCTCAATTAACAATCTAAGTGTCTATTTCTTTTCAAGCTCAGATATCAGCTTTTTAATACCTTCCTGCTCAGGATTAAGCCTTAGGGAAGAGCGGAGCGCATCCAGGGCCTTCTTTTTATCTTCAACCTTATAATAACAGTAACCGAGGGAGTTGAGCAGACCTATATCACTGTTGTATATCTCATTTCCCTGCAGAAAGTTATCTATAGCCTCTTCATACCTTCCTTTTCCCATATGCGCTTTTCCTTTTAAAAGAAAAAACTCAAATTTTAGGTTATCATCATCTTCTATTTCAGTGATCAGATTTAAGATCTTATCAAATTTTTTGACTTTATAGAGAAAATTCGCATAATCTACCAATCCTCGTTTATAAGCGGGCCTTACAGCATATGCTCTAGCATAACTGGATTCCGCTTTTTGAAAATCATTTATTTTCTCATACTGACGAGCCAGCATATAAAAATAGAGAAAGTTATTTGCCAGGGAAAAAGCTTTGGTATGACTTATAGGATGGGAAACAGCTTCAGCCTGGGAGATAATAAACTTATCCTTTATTTCATCAAACTTTGCCCCTGTCTCATCATATAGGCTCGCGCTAATCTCATAATAATCCGGGGGCAGTTCCTGGCCTGCGATAGTGTGGGAAATTACCAGGCTCTTCTCTAAAGGACGGTCTTTCAACTGAATAATCAATGATTTTATGGCAGGATTATTCGGCTTTAACCCGGTTATATTTACCCTGACTTTACCTTTTTCCCACAACTGCCTGGTCACATCAGCGATATTTATAAATAAAACTATATTATCCATTGCTGAAAAGGTATTGGTGGGATCGATCACCACTTTTTTATCTTTTAATTTAAAGGGAATATGGAATTGACTCTCATAATTTTTGACTTTGTATCCCAATAAAAATCCGGCAATTCGCGATACTCCGGTTCGCTCAGGAATCACTACCTCTTTTTCAAGCAAACAAAATTCTTTTCCCACCGAGTTCTGCAGGAGGACGATAAACTTGTACTTTCCGCTTATAACAGGGAAGGAATCTTCTATAGCAACTCCATTTGCCTTAACACGGTCAATGTCATCAGGATTAAAATAAAAAGGGAAATCCTTGGAATACTGAAAAATAATCTCCTCATCTATACGTAAGCTGGCGCTTACCGAAAAATTACAATAATACTGGTCATTAGGCTCGTAATAATCAACCGAAACACTTTTGGGAGCAATGGAAAAATGGAGAAAATCTATTCCCATTATAGGGTCACGGATAAGCTGGGTAAAGGAGCTGCTTTCCACATAGTTTGTCATATAAGTAGTGTCGACAATACCTTTATAATCCATAAAATTAGTAGCATATGTAGGATTAATATCCTTTTTCGGTGAATCATAT
>JAUWTR010000300.1 GCA_030614645.1 Candidatus Aminicenantota bacterium | reverse complement strand
TCTTACCACATCTCCTTTGTTGCAGCGGATTCGCGGTGAAGGACCACAGCTTCATCCCCGGCGCCTCGTATCTGCGGCAACCTCGACTCGTGAATAATCCAGGTTATCTCTTCTTTTTCAGGCTGAGTTTTATGCCGCCGCCTCCCATTGCCAGCATGATAAGTGCCTGCACTAGAATCTTCCACTGAATTTGCTCACCCAAGAAGAGCATGGGCTGCTGCGATTTTATCCGGGATTTGAAGGCCTTGAGGGCAGTGGGACACACAGGTTCCGCATTGAGCACAGGCATCTCCTTTGCAGTCGAGTTTAGCGTAAAGCTTTCTGGCTTTATCCCAATCATGGTCATCTACTGCGTAGCGCTCGAAGCGAAGGATTTCGGCAATAGGTATTTGCTGGGGACAGTGGGGCTGGCATTCTGTACAAAGGCGGCAGGCTGTCTTGTCAGCTTGAGCGGTAATCATCTGGATGGCCAGGGCTTCCCTAGACTGCAGGGCTTTTCCAGCGCCTGAATAGGATTCCACAAATTCATCGAGGTTTTTCACCCTCATAACTACAGTATCGAGCTTGGTTCGGGTGGTTAGCCAGCGCACTAGTGCGTTGTGTGGCGATACTCCGGCCGGAAGCTTATCCATAAATGCCTGATCATCCTTCATGCGTCCAATACCCCGTGCTGTTTTCATGGCAATGGTGCCAAATCCTTTTTTTCGGGCAAACTCCAAGAATTTGTCCATATTTGGATCTGCGCCGTAAGAGTACATAAATTGAGCATGTTCATAGATGCCGTCTTCAACCACAGCAATCAGGATATTTGCCGCGCTTTGACCCCCCGGTACCCTGGAATTCCCAGCATAACCGTGCTGAGAAAGGCAGAGGTGCTTTACTAATCCTTCTTTTTTCAGTCGTTCAAAAGCGCGTACAAATCCCCGCTCATTTTTGAGCTCATCTGTATTATGGTAACCGTAATGTAACTGCATATCGTCAAAATAACCAAGACCAGTCCGTCTCAAAGCCTCTTTGACATAAATGTAATGTTCCTCTTCATCGATGCGGCCGACATAATGATCTCCTCCCACCCGGTCCACTGTAACCTGACAGTAATGAGCTTCGCGGTTTTTTAGGATAGAATCTGGCGTTCCGGTCTGTATCCATTTGTTAGCCTTATGCCAGTAGTTCATACCGCATAAGATTCCTGCTTCCCTGGGTGCTTCAGCCAAATCACCAGATCCAATGATAATGGAGACCTGCCTCCCGCTGTAGCCCAACTTTACACGGGGCAGCTTCCCCACTCTGCGGGCAGCTTCCTCTATGCTATAGGGTGCCGTGTTTTCTTCCTGCGGTTTTCCGGTGAGTCTCCCAGTCATCCCGGCAACTACTGCCGTTGATGATAATTTAAGAAAGTCACGTCTTTTGATTGATTTTTTTTCAGCCATAACTTATATTCCCTCCCAATTTTTTTTATGAAAATTCATGAGCTTTCCATATGTCATAAATCTTTTCTTCAATTGACATGTGATGAGTATTATTTAAATTCCTTGACTAATTTATACAGCAAAAATTTTTATGTCAAGGAAGAACATAAAACCTTGTTTTCTTAATTATTTGACCTGAATCTCCATAATCCCTTTAGAGCACCCTTGTCTCTTGCCTTACTGTTTTATATCTTCTTTTTCAGGCTGAGTTTTATACCGCCGCCTCCCATTGCCAGCATGATAAATGCCTGCACTAGAATCTTCCACTGAATTTGCTCAGTTAAGAAGAACGATTCTATGAAAAAGTATATCCCAGCTGCAGCGAATATAAAATAAACTCCTAACATTATCTTCCAGGCGCTGCGGTTGGTCTCTGGGGTATCTTCGGCAAGAAATTTATTATAAAGCAGCATGCCGACCACACAGAAAATACCAAGGACTGCAAAGATCATCCAGAAAAACTTGACTTGGGCCATTGTATTTGGGCTCAGGGGTAAGCCCGCATTGACGGCTTCTTGCGCCGGGATAACGGGTACTAGGATCTTCTTATACATCATGGCGCCAAAATTACTCCCGAATAAGCTGCCGATTACCCCGTAAAGAAAGGCATAGCCCATGTATACAGCAACATTATCTTTAGGGGCTACTAATCCCACATAGCTGTAATATTTTGGATGTGCCGTCATTTCCCCCATAGAAAAAACCGCAATTCCCAGGATGAACATCCAGGGGCCCTGAGAAAAAGCCAGGACAACAAAACCTAGGGACCCGATAATGATCCCTGTCGCCATTACAGGAATAGGCTTGAGATTCTTACAAACACGGCTGACAATAAGGACGAGAATGATGATTGTTCCTGCATTTATTATTGTGACAAATTCTGCGTCAAATTTAAAGATCTTAAGCAGCGGGATCCCGGACATCCATTCTGTTACTGCTGCCCGGTTGATAAAATCCCTGAGATACCAGAGAATCGAACCAAACATCTGAAAATAGAGGATCCAGAAACAGGAATAGACCAGAATCATAAGCATAAAGCGAGAGTTTCCTAAAACAGTCAAAGCTTCTGAGGCGACCTGTTTTGCGCTTTTAGTGCTTTTGGGTATATCCGGATCTTTATAAAAGAATGTAGTTGGGACCAGCATCAAAAAGCACCAGGCTGCTGAGTTTAAAAACACATACTTCCAACTTATCCCTTTAAGTATGTTGACAATAAAGGGGGAGATAAAGGCACCCAGGTTAATGCACCAGTAGTAGAGACCGAATCCAAAACCGCTCGTTTCCTTTGTGGTTGTGCGGGCCACAGTTCCGGTGATGATCGGCTTAAATAGGCCGCTTCCGGTAGCCATTATAAGCAGGAAGAGAAAGATTATCCCGTAGGAGGTGACATTCCCGGCGACAAAATACCCTATTGTAAGCAGGGAAAATGCCACAAGCAGCATCTTGCGGTACCCGAGTCTCTCCGCCAGTGCTCCTCCGGCAATAGGCATGATATAAGTCAAAGCATAAACAAAGCCCTGGAGAAATCCTACTGACTCTACGCTGAATTCAAGGTGGTCGACAAGATAAACGGCCAGGACAGCATTCATGCCATAGTAGGCCCCCCGTTCGAAAAACTCCATCATGTTTGCCAGCCAGAAAGTCCTAGGCAGGTTTCGCATAATACCGCCTTTCTTTGCTTTTTGATTCATGCTTTTCTCCTTTTCACTGCTTATCCTGATCTTTGCTCCAAAATATCATTTTCGTATCATCAATGCAACCTGGACTGGAGATAGCTTCATTTCAATTCTCTGCTGATTTTTGTTAGAATGGAGCTGTCCCAGAATAAGTTACTTTAATAAAGGAGCAGATTATGGCAATAATAAGAAAATTTA
>JAUWTR010000144.1 GCA_030614645.1 Candidatus Aminicenantota bacterium | reverse complement strand
CCCGTGTAAAAATACTGCTTAAAGGGAATGACAACGTCACGCCTATTGACCAGTTGTTATACAGAAGTTTGAAGGCATCACTTATAGAATCTCCGGCACTTCCCTTTTCCCTCCCGACAATGATGCCGGAAAAAGGATTGTCATCGAGATAGAGGAGTCTGTCGCCTGAAAGACCCGGGCTCCAGTAGGATAAGTTCAAATCCAGTCCGGGCAGCAACTGATTTTTGGCAATAGTCAGGTTCAATTCCTTGGTTTCGATATTCTTCTCCGTTGCCTTCAGATCAGGCCGACTTATTAAAGCGATATCTAGGACTTTTTGCAGCGAAACCCCCCTGGCAATAAAGGCCGGATCATCAAGGGGAATGATCTTCTGCCCGGAACTCTGAAGCATAGCATCCCTATTTAAAATATTTCTGAGGAGGTCTTCATATCTCCTTATTAGGACTTCGGCCTGGAGAATGTCTGCCTCACGCTGAGCGACCACAGTTTCCGCATTCAATATCTCAATTAGAGCAAGTTTTCCGACCTCGACCTCTTTCTGGTTTTTTGCAAGAAGGTCCCGGCCCAGCTGAAGGGACTGCTTTTTAACATTATGATTTTCAATAGCATAGACCAGATTCCAGTAGGCTTCCTGGACCCTGTATATGGTATCAAGCAAAACAATTCTGAACTGGTGCTGAGAGATCTCCAGATTGTTCTGCGCGATTATGATCTCCTTGCGGCTGACCTTGCGGCCAAAATTTTTCAGAAGCGGCTGTGTGAAATCAAACCGGATGGTGCTGCCGTATCTGGGATTGATGAGCTGGAAAGCCGCATTGGTGTCCGAAGAATAATTAGTCAGAGACAGCGACAGGTTGCCGCCTGTGGGGATCTGCTGGATAAAAGAGACGGAATAATCCGAATACTTGGAAATCTGGGTGTCGGATCCCTGGAGCCACCAGTAAGAAGGATTTTCTGTCCGCTGGCGGCCGTAACTAAGATCAAAGCGCGGCATAAATAACTCCTTGGCCCGGATAATAGAGACATCTGCCAGCTCAGGGTTGTATCTCTCGATCGAGATCCTTAGATTGTTTACCAGCGCTGTTGTGATACATTCTTCCAATGTCAGAGACACAGTGTCTTCACCATAGCCCAAAGAGAAAAATCCAAAAACAAAAAGAATAACAAGAATACTCAGGCTTCGTTTATTTAGCATGTTCATCCTCCATAATAAAAAATTAAACCTCTCTACAATACCGGATACTATACTATACGAATAACTACGGAAGGAAGTTTAAAATTTCCCATTGTTTCCTTTATTGATTTATTACATAATTGTCCTCCAATGAAAAAGAAACTCCTGCTCTTCCAGGTTCCTGTTTTCATTGTTCTTAGCAGCCTTTTGGTATATTTTTTTCAGTTCTGCGAACAGGCACGGCATATGGTCTTTGACAACCATGCTTTTGCCTGGAAACCGGGCCCATTTCTTCTCCAGACGGTTCTTGTGTTTGTGATCATGACAGGACTGTGGTTGCTTTTTTCAAAATGGCTCTCCCGCCTGTTTAACACAAACTTCAATGACGTCCTAATGCGAAATATTCTAAGCTGGGTTCCTGTCCTTTTTTTCCTCTTCATGCCACTTGCCAACCGGCACTATCTGAGTTCGGATGACCTGATTACCCGTTTTAGCCTTCTCGGCATAGCAGTCCTCATAGCTGTCCTCTATCTCAAAGCAGCAGGGATCTGGACACTCCACCTGAAAAAACCATCTGTTTTCGGATCCTGGGCAAACACGTTCAGTAAAATGCCGCTTAAGAAAAAACTCGTCTTGCTCTTCCTTACGTCAATCCTTGTTTACAATGCAGGCTCCCTGATGATCATATCCCAGGACATTACATTTTCCGGAGACGAACCCCATTATCTAATGATATCTCACAGCCTTCTCTATGACGGGGACATCAATCTGGCCAATAATTACGAAAACAGAGATTATAAAAAATACATGCCACCTGAAACCCAACTGGTCCGGCACATCGCCCCCGGCACACAAGGAAAGTATTCCTTTCATTCTCCGGGCTTTTCCATTCTTATGCTCCCTTTTTATGCCCTGGCTTCATTGTTCAAGGGAAAGCTTCTTTTAATCATTTTGCGTTTCAGTATAAGCCTTATCGGAGCCTTTTTAGGCATTCAAATCTTCCTTTATGCTCGACATGCATGGAACAAAGAAAACTTGGCTGTTATACTCTGGGCCCTGTTCTGTTTCACCTCCCCGATCTTTTTCTACAGTTTCCATTTATATCCAGAACTCCTCATAACCCTATTATCCTTTTATGTGTTCCGTATTCTCAACCACCGGGCCTCTTTTTCAAGGAGCCATATGCTGGGCATCGGGCTGATTCTATCGACATTCATCTGGTTTCATTCCATCAAATATGTGATCATTGCCGGGACTCTGATCCTATACGGTCTATGGGTTTTTCTTAAAAAGCACAAGGTCAAATGGAATGTGCTTGCTTTTCTTGTTTTCCCCCTCATCCTCGTTCTTCTTCACCTGTATTTTCAGTATACCCTCTATGGTTCCCTCTCCCCCTCCGCCATTTCTACCAAAGGCCAGCTCAGTTCCCAAGGCTTTTTAGCTTTTATCCGAACGGTTTTTGTGGACATTCCCTTCCGCTACCGCTGGGAGACCCTTGCCGGCTATTTCCTCGACCAGAAAGATGGATTTCTTCTTTACTCTCCGATATACTTTTTTGCTTTTCTGGGAATGATCGAAATGTTCAAGAGAAAACGTCAAGAGCTGTATGCTATTCTTTTTATCCTGGCGCCCTATATTCTTTTCTCGGCTTTTATGACACAGAGGACAGGATATGCGCCCCAGGCCAGACCGGTTGTTGCGGTCACCTGGGGATTCGGCATTATGCTGGGTTATTTTCTGGCTTACAATGCAAAAAAAATATTTTCCGTTCTTTTCTCCGCTGCCGTATTTGTCAGTTTCGTTTTCACTTATCTCCTGCTGAAGAATCCCCTGGCTCTTTACCAGGTTACGACATATGGTGAGACACAAAGAGCAGGGACGTTTTTTCTTCATCTTAGCAATCTGCACTTTTATCTGCCCAAGTTCCTTCCGTCCTTTACCAAGATGGACGATGCATACTGGCCGCCGAACATCATCTGGATAGCGGCTATTCCTCTATTTATCCTTCTGTATCTTGTTGTAAAAAAACATAATTTTACATTCCGATACTCCTGTCATGTTGCGATTGCATTGGCGGGCATTACCCTGTTCTCAAGCTGGATAGTCCTGTTCCCGAAACCTGTTCTACTTTATCCCATAAACACTGCCTTCCCTACAGGTGAAAAGATCGTTTTTTATTCCCTGGGCCGGGTGGCGAAAATGCAGGAACCGGGAAAATTCATCCTGCCCCAGGCAAACAGGGATTATGTGTTCTATTTTACTTCATGGAGGAAAATCTCAAAATTCCATCTGGAACTGGGTTCTGATCTTGGAACATATGATGTCCGGGTACAATATTTCGATAAAGAACTTTTTAAAGGGACAACAGAAGGGGAGATCCTGTCATTGGAATTCATACCGTCTTCTTCCTATCCACTCAACAAACATCATCTTTACCGTATTAGCCTCTCGCTTAAAAATTTATCCGGCATCTCCACCCATCAGCACCCCTACCGGTTCACCATCATTCCCCGATAAAAGGGGGACAGGTACCGAATTCCAGAGAATCAGGCAGCCGAATTATCTCTTTACCCTCCTTTAGGATAATCAGCTCTAGCTTTTCCTTTGTCGCAGGACAGGTAAACTGCGGCAACTCTTTTTTAGGGTATATGGAATCGTATACAACGTGGAGGCACGTACGGTTCGAGCCGGCTGTAACAACCTTGCATTCTACGCCCGACAGGTCGCCTGCCGGGCACAAGCGCAGAATGTGTTTCCCCCCGGCCGTGCGCGTAAAGGTCACGGCGAAATCCTCGTTCGCATAATGCAGCCCCTTTGTCCGGTGATAGGGGTACATCCATTCTTTCCAGGAAATTGATGCGCCGGGCTCGAGCCGGTAGTATTTCGCAAAACCGTGCGTTATACCGCCCCACATTTCCACGTATCCCCTGCATTTCTCGTCGCCGGAAAAGCGCTCCCTCGTATCCGGCTTCGGATTTACTCCCCACGCCCAGATGTTGCAACCCGGACACTTATCTTTTGGAAATACGCGGACTATCCCCTCGTCCTCATCATGCGAGAACGCACTATAATAACCGTACTCGAGCTTGCACGCGAGAAGATCGCCTGCCCCCTTCCATCCCATTATAAACCGGAGTGGGCCATCAAAAGACTGCATCCTGCTCTTCTCAGGGTGGTAGTCGAGCATCCAGTCGTTGAATTTCCTTTTATCGACGAGAATCTGCCGGGTGGGTATCACAAACTCGGTATGAGGTGTAATCTCCCCCTGGCCGCCGGGTACCCACATGGGGTTGATCCAATGCTGGAAGTCGACCGGCTTTCCGGTCGGATTAGATATATTGATGGCCGCCTCAAAATACGCCTTGTCCGGGTACATGGAAATGTCGATGGTTTCCACCAGGCCATAGCGAAGCTCCTTTACTTTCATCCGGACGGTTTTCTTTGCCTGGGAATCCCCGGCTATCTCCCACTCCCATTTCGCCGCCCAGGTCTCTCCGTGCTCGTTGTCAGGCATGGTGTACTCGGCACCCCCAAGCGCGAACCACCACTTCAGGTTGTTTGGTGAGGTCATCACTTGCGCAACCTTGGGAATGAAGAATTCCTCATGCCCGGTGACTTTGTAAATAAACGAATACGGCTTGCCCATTCCCGGAATCAGCGTCAGCTTGACGTAGTTGTTTTCAAGCACAACAGCCTCGAACGGTTTAATGACCTTACCGGGGTTTTTACGGTCGAACTTCTTGAAATCAACATGCGGGTAGCCCAATTCGTCGTAGAACACCGCTCCTTCAAAATCCACGACCGGCAGTTCGATTTTCGTGCGAACCAGACTGAACGCGCCTTCCCCGGGCTTCTCGTTGACATGTACGGTTTGGACAGGCGTGTTCGCACAAGACGTCATCAGAATAACCACTGATAAAAGAATTACATTTTTTTTTATGGCATTCCCCTTATTCGAAGTCTTCAAGATGTATTTTCGCCCATAGGTGGTTGGCATTCAGCTTGAGCGCTTCCCCAAGCTTCTTTTTTGCGGCTTCCACGTCGCCCTTTCCGATGAATCCGAGCCCCATCAGGTATAGTGCGTCGGCCCTCTGGTCTTTTATAGACTTCTTTTTGCCGAACTTGGCAAAGAACTCGAGTGTCGTGCCCGCTTTCAGAGAATTCATTTGTTTCTTGCCGAACGTTATCAGGGCATCGAACATTTCCCTGGCCTTGTCTTCCCGGCCCAGCTTCCTATAAGCCATGCCCTGGTAGAAGTCGAGCGCCGACCGGCTTTCGTGCCGCCTTGTGGTGGTCGCTTTTTCATAGAACTCTTTT